>DAOTMJ010000066.1 GCA_035450225.1 Candidatus Hydrogenedentota bacterium | reverse complement strand
GCCTTTTCAACTATTTGAAAACCCGGGACTCACCTGCCCTTCGCACGACCCCATGCGAGGGGTGTCCTCATCGGTTATGCATAAAGTCCATCGGACGAATATGTACAAACTCCAAGAACAGACTGGACCGTCTGTCCAACAAGACCGTTATATGGAAAAACCGCTCCCCGGGGATGCGACTCCGAGGAGCGGTTTGGACTGCAGACAGTCTGAAAACGCAAAACGATTAATGCGCGCCAAAGGCCGCGATCAGGGCCGCCACAGTCGGAAGCACCGGATCCTTGCAGCCGCTGGCATTCATCGCCGCCTCGACTTGCGCGCCGTCGTCTATCGAGTTCACATCCAAGCCCACGTACTTGATGAATTCGACGTGGCCGTCCATGAACAGGGCATTGCAGCCGCCCGGCACATGGTTGAACAGGATGGTGCTCACGCCCGTGCCCATCAGGTCGCACATGATGAACAGGCCGCTCTGGGCCATGGCCGTCGCCGCGGGGTTGTTGATGTCGGTGACGAGGAAACGCTCGACGCCTTCACGCAGGCGATAGATATAATCCGTTCCGCCGTTGCCCACGCCCTGGTTTTCCCACGTGGTGCCTTTCACCGAGGCGTCGCTGTCCAGCACGTTCGCCAAGGCAAGGCCCACGCCCGGACCGCCGCTCGCCAACTGGCCGGCCAGCGCTTGGTTGTTCAGCAGATAGCCGTCCAGCGCGGCGCCGACTTGCACCGGCACCCACGCGGTGGAATCAAAGGTGACACTCAGGGAACCCAGCAAACCCAGCACGGTGAATTCGTTCGCGCGGGCCGTCTTGCGCAGGTTGTCGAACGCCCAGCCGAAATAGCAGTAGCTTTGATAGATCAACTGCGGATCGTTGAGCAACTGCGGCTTGCCGTATTCCGGATCGCCCGTCGGCTTGTCGTGGCCCCACAAGTTTCTGCGAATCTTCGCCGCCTCGGCGTCCGATGGACAGATGATGATGTTCGGGTCGGTCAGGTATTCCGGGAAGATGCTCTTCACCGCCGGACCCGTGGCGACCTCCAAATCATAATCGGGGGCCGGTCCCGCGCACTGCATCGCCGGGAACTTGCCGTTGGCTTCGTTGCCGTACATCTTGTAGACCAAGCCCCACTGCTTGAGGTTGTTCTGGCAACTCGAACGACGGGCCGATTCGCGCGCCCGCGCCAGAGCCGGCAACAGGATTGCAGCCAGAATGCCGATGATGGCGATTACTACCAACAACTCAATTAATGTGAATCCTTTCTTACGCATACCACATACTCCTCGTTATGTCCTTGGGACACCACTGTCCCGTTTGCGTGATACGCACCGCACTCGCGGCACACCATTTATAATCTTGCCATACTTTCAGTTCCGCCGTCAAGAAAAGAATCGGGCGAATTGGTGGGCAAGAATCAGCAGGAATCGGGAATTTCTCTTGTCACCCGCCACTTACTTTTGCTCCCGGAATGTCAAATCCAAACAAAGCGATTCCGTGATTCCCGCACGCCTTGAGCGAAAACGGCTCCGATGGTCAAAACAACTGTTTTTTTGCTGGAAGAACATCGGAACTTGAGAGTACTGAGTTCTTGAGACAAAAGGATAAGAATTTCCACGAAGATTGGCATTTCCGGGCCATTTCATGTCGGATCAGGCAACGATATCTTGTGTTGAAATTGAAAATGGCCGCTTGGTAGCGCCGATTTCCAAATCGGCATGTCGTATTTGAGCAAGCCGATTTGGAAATCGGCGTTACGTTCCGAGACCTTCGCGACTCCGAGAAGACGGTACTCTCAAGATTGGAATAGCTGTGATTTTTTATAATTTGACGGCGAAAAAGCCCAAGAGAGCCTGCAACTCGATTTCGTGACCGCCGTCGTGAACCACCAAAGCGGCATTTTCGGGATGGCCGAGATCCTCGTAGACGGGCCGGACCTGCCGCAAGGCCTGTTCGGCCATGAACGGTGGAAACTGGCTGGGTGGTTCCTTGCGTCCGTTCTGGCACTGCAAGGCGCGCGGGGCGATCAGCGCGTAGATGTCGGGAAAATCAACGCGTTCGCGGAGGCCGTCGAATTTCCAGCACATGCAGTGGTTGGTTTCCATCTGGTCCATGAAGGTCAGAAAACCGCAACTGGCTGTCGCCTTGATGCGCGTGTCCATCGCGCCGAGCCACATGGCCATTTCACCGCCGAGCGACAACCCGCCGCATCCGATGCGCTCCGGATCGCATTCGGGCAATGACTGCGCATAATCCACGCATCGCATCAAATCCCATAGCCGTTCGCCCATGAGCGTGCGGCCCTCCTCCCGAACGGCATGTTGCTCGACATCCGCCGCAACGGTGATGAATCCGCGTTGCGCAAGGGCCGCCGCGAATCCCTTGTATATCGTTGCCGGATCGTAAACGGCTTGGCGGCTGCCGCCGTGCCCGTGAATGCACACGACGGCGGGCGTTTTGCCCGGAACTGCGTTGCCGGGAACGGTCGCGACGATCCGGATACGCTGCCCCGGCGTGGATGCAATCGAAAGTTCTTGCCACGAATATCCGTCGCGCGCCTCGGTTTTTTCCATTTGCGGATTGAGCGGAATGTTCGCTTTTTCCGCCATCAACGTGTCAATCTTCAGTTGCGCGGCAAGTTGTGCGCGCACTTCGTTCTGCCACGCCGCCGCCGCCTCGGCGGAACGGCGCGTATACCGCATCGCGCGCAAGGGCTTTTTGTCCGCCATCGTCATTTCGATCTTGTCCTCCATTTGTTCGGGCACCACCGTGATGCGCACGGATTGGCCCGCCCCCAACTGGAGCGGATATCGCCGCAACGCGCCGCCCGAAATCTTTTCGGGCGGGGCGTCGTCGCGCGAAACAAGATAGGTTCGCGCCGGTTCAACCGTGAACCATTCGGGAAACTGGTTGATGCGCGGGTAATCCATGGGCATGTGGTGGAGGAGGCGATGGCGCGGGATATCGAAGCACAAATGGCCATTCCATGCCCATTCGCACGACATCCGGACATGCACGGCGCCACCCGTGCGCGCCGCGCCGAGTTTCACGTCGTCGCGCCACGGAGTCGCCGAAATGCCCTGCGTCTTTTGCAGGGCGTACATCCAAGCGGTGCGGGCGGAATTGCCGTCGCCGTACCATGCCTCGAGGATTCCGTCCGGCCGCTGCTTGTCGAAAATATGGCGCATGGAATGGTCCACCCAGTCGAAAGCGCTCGCGACAGGGATGCGGGCAAGGAGGTTCAACGCGCCCTCGACGCTGTCGGCATACCCGTCGGCGCTGCCCCTTTCCCAGTTTGCGCCCAGATACTTGTGAACGTTTTCGAGGGCATGCCGGACCGCGTCGCGATAACGCGGCTCGTCGTCCACCATCGCAACGGTCATGAATGCGTCATAGACATAGCCCCAGCTGTCGTTGAGCATGTCCCATTTCGCCTCGCCGGTTCGGATGTCGAAACTACTCGTCATCATCCCGTCCTTGTTGACGCCCTTTTCGAGGATGAGATCGAGAATGGCGCGCAACTTCGGACGCCATGCGTCGCGGCGCGCGGAGTCTTCCCTCGCCGCAATCACATACGCCTCGGACAATCCGCCGAGGATCTCGCAACCGTGGTCGCGCAACCGAAATTCCCCGGCCGCAAGAAAATCATAATGGAGCAGGTAATAGTCCGCGAGACGGAAACTCCATTCCTTGTAACTTGCGTCGCCGGTCATCCAATAAAGGCGGCTCATGGCTTCGAGCAGATCGCCGGCTACTTCCAGGTTGTCGGTCGGCAGGAGGCCGGCGGGCGTCCGGACGTCCGCATGTTTCCAGATATCCCGCGCGATCGACTGCATCCGGTCGAACCACGGCGACGGTCCCATCCACTCGGTAACCGGCAGAAGCCCGTCCTTGATGTATTCGGCCGCGCCGAAAATGATTTCCGCCATGTTCGGTTCGGCGGACAGGAAGCGGCCCGTGGCAAAGTCGAAGGTGTCGGGCAGCGCGCCGACACGCGACGTAAGAGCGGTTTCTTGATCGAGAATGTGGCGGACGGCCTGTTTCAAATGATAATCGTCGAGCAAGTGCGCGGTCAGCACAAGAAATGGGTAATTGTCCGCGGCGCAGTCCTTCGCGTTCCAATAAAGGTCTTCCTTCAAACGGCGCGGCAGAAGTCCAGTGGCGGGGTCGGCATGGGCGAGCCAGCCGTGGGCATAGCGGCGACAGAACGCCACCGCCTCCTGTGTCTGGACGGCATGGCGTTCCGCCATTGCCCACAACTCGTCCTGCGAGGGTTCCACCACCACGGACATCCAGAGAAAAGAAGCCAATGCAAGCATGCCAGTCGCCTTCGGCGCCCCGTGCGCCGCTTTCACGGATTATAATCCACGCACTGGGACGGCATGAAACCGGGGAATATGGCGCCGGACAACGCAATCAAAGCAACAAGCGGGATCCGCTTCGTGAAACGGACCCCGCCTGAAAATGTTCCGCGACAGTATCAGTTTGCCGCTTTCATCCCCGATGTGTTGTACGAGGTAAAGTCGCTGGGGATGAAATCACTTGGCGCGATGGGATTGCCCTGATCGTCCGTGTTGCCCGGGCCATAGGACAGACCCACGATCCCGCTGGGGGCGTCAACGTTCAGATAGGTCATGCGGATAGTTCCGTCGAAGAATAGTTCTATCTGGACATTGTTCCCACCCGCTTTTTTATCCGCGGACGGTACGTTCTCATAGGTGACCGCCACGCGGGTCGGGGTTTGCTTGACTTTCACAGAGCCGCCGCCCGCCGCGTTCAGCGTGGACAGGGCAGTGATTTGCGGCGCGGCAAAATGACCGGCCAGCGAGCCATCGGGCGCATGGGCCGCCCCGAAACTGATCGTGCCCGAACTGCCCACGTAAAAACGGTCATACAATACGCCGTAAAACGGTATGTTTCGGTACGGGGTAAACGGAACGGGATCCGTCTGGGCAAACAGGGGCGCGAGATCGATGCCGCCCGCCGGATTCGTGGGAAACGCGGTGGCCGGATCGTTTGTGGCCTTGAAGAAACTCAGCGAGCCGTCCGGCGTGAACGTCAGGCTGCGCTCGGAAAGCGGGATGCCCGCCGTGAAATTCTGCGTGAAATAGTCGGGCGCGGTGGTTATGGGGATTGTCGCGTCCCCTCCATTCGAGGAAATCGTCAAGTTGGCCGACGTGAATTCGGGCGCCGCCTTGGCCGCGCCGAGGCGATCGATCGCAACGGTTACCGTAACTTTCTGATCGGCGCCGGCGCTTTGCCCGAACGGCGTGACCGTCACCCACGGCTTGTCAGCGCCAATCGTGAACGTGAGCACCGTATCGGCGCTGCCGCCGTTCCACACCTGAAACGTCCATTCCGTTTCGTCCGCCGCGAAATGGTGCGAGGCGGCATCGGTCGTCAAAAGGGGCTTTGCCGGACATCCAGTCAAAAACGTGACCGACGCGAGCAACGCGCAACCGATGGCAAACAATCTAAAACCATTCATCTCACATCTCCTTCCCAATCGTTGCGTCGGCGAAAAAAACACCGCCGCGCTTACCTGTTGCGAGGCGAACCAAAAGCCCTCTCGTTCTCCGGTTCAACTGTCTCATATCCGCACGATGTTTTTCAAGCAGCGCTTGAAACAACCGTTGTACGCATGAACCGTGTGCGTGCGGGATTTATTTCCCGGAGGGAGGACCGGACAGGCCGGAATCGTTGCGGAGATTGTCGAGGAATTCGGGATCGAGCGGGATGCCCATGCTCCGGCAGCGGGCAACCGCTTCCCATGCCTGCCTGTATTCGTGGCGTTTCCAGTACAGGACCGCCAATCCCTTGTTGACGGAACGGTTGCGCGGCTCGTGGGCCAGCGCGGCCAGCCACGTGCGCAGCGCCGCATCGTAATTCGCCTGATGGAAATGGCACAGGCCGAGATTGTAATAATCGTCGGAAAGTCCGGGATCCTTCTTGATTACCTTTTCGAAAACACCGGCGGCTTCATCGTAACGACCCAACTTGAACAGGACATTGGCCTGCCTCGACAAAACCTGGATATCGTCCGGCTGAAGTTCGACCAGCCGCGAGAGCGTTTTCGCGGCCTCCTCCAAATCGCCCTTGGATTCCTGCGCGGCGGCCAGATCGCACAACGTCACCCGATCGTCCGGCGCAAGGGCAAGCGCCGCCTCATAATGCGCGATGGCTTCCGGCAGACGATTGAGGCGCTTCAGGGACAAGCCGAGATTGACATGCGCGGCGACGTGTTTCGGATCGATCGCCAGCACGCCTTCATAGGCCGTTGCGGCGTCTTGGTAACGCTGGAGGTCGAAAAGCGCGTTGCCCATGCGGTACAACGCGTCCGGGTCGTTGGGATGCCGCGCCACGGCCTTGCGCGCGTCGGCGAGCCGCTTTTCCGGCGGAACGGCGGCATCCACGCGCTTGCCGCCCGAACCGGCGCACCCCGCCGCGAAAACGAGCAACAACCCCAGAACGCCGCATAACGCCCGCTTGAAACGGAAAGATTGCGATTGCGCTTTCACGGTTTCAGTTCCTTGCCCGTCTTGGGATTGACAATCCGAATGTCGTGGATATGGAAATCGTCCGCCGCCTCGACCCGGATCTCCCGCGAAAACCGCTGCGCGATGTCGTCGAGAATCGCCTTGTTCTCGGTTTGAAGCCGCTGGGCCACGTCGGGATGGGTCCGCAGAACGATGGTTTTTTCCTTTGAACGACAAAAGAAACTTTCGAGACGCCGGAGCGTGTTCGCGGTCATGGTGGTGACGGATTTGACCATGCCGCTGCCCTCGCAATAGGGACACGGCTGCGACAGGGCCTTGATGAGGTTGTGCTTGACCCGCTTGCGCGTCATTTCGATCATGCCGAGTTCGGTCACTTCCGAGGCGGTCGTTTTCGCGCGGTCGCTCTTGAGGGCTTCCCGCAGCACGCGCAGCAATTCGCGCCGGTTGCGCTCCTGTTCCATGTCAATGAAGTCAACGACGATGATGCCGCCCATGTCGCGCAGACGCACCTGCCGCGCGATCTCGCCCGCCGCCTCGATATTGGTCTTGAACACGGTTTCTTCCAGGCGGCCCTTGCCGGTGAACTTGCCGGTATTCACGTCAATGGCGACCAGCGCCTCGGTCTGGTCTATGCAAATGTGCCCGCCGCTCTTGAGAAGGACCTTCCGGCGCAGGGCTTTCTCGATTTCCGGCTCCACCTCGTACTGCTCGAAAATCGGCCGCGGACCCTTGTAAAGTTCGCACCGCTTCTTGAGATTCGGCGCATACATATCCAGAAAATACTGGATGCGCGCAAATTCGCTCTCGTTGTCCACCACGAGACGCTCCGCCTCGCTCGTGAAGGTGTCGCGCACGATTCGCAGGACGGGTCCGAGATCCTCGTACAGCAATCCGGGACCGTGGGTCGTTTCCATTTTCGACTTGACGCGATCCCATAGTTTCGACAGGTATTTGATGTCGTTTTGAAGATCGGCCTTCTTCGCCCCCTCGCCGGCAGTGCGCGTAATCAGGCCGACTCCTTTCGGACGCAGCGCCTGCAAGAGTTTTTTGAGGCGGTCGCGTTCCTTGTCGTCTTCGATCTTGCGCGACACGCCGAGTTGCGTCACCGTCGGCATCAGCACGACGTAACGCCCCGGGAACGTGATGAAATTGGTCAGGCGGACTCCTTTCGTGCCGAGGCGATCCTTGCTGACCTGGACCATGATGTATTGGTTTTTCTTGAGGATATTTTCGATGGAAAGCGACTTGTGCCGTCCGCGCGTCCGGGCTTGTGCGATCCCGTCCTCGATGACGAAATCGCCCGTGCCTTCCGTGCCGGCGATGTCCGAAACGTACAAAAAACCGTTCTTCTCGAAACCGATGTCAATGAACGCCGCCTGGATGCCGGGCACGATGCTGTCCACCCGGCCCTTGTAGACATTGCCGACAATGCTGCGGCTTTCCTCGCGCTCGATGTGCAACTCGGCGAGCCGCTTGTCCTCGAGGATGGCAATCCGGGTTTCGAGTGGGCCGATATTGATAATGAACTCTTTCATAAACGACTTTCCTCGCCACGATGCGATGGTCCGCTTTGGGCAGAGTGGCCCCTATGCGGTGGGCTTACGTGAAACTGACCTTGGGCGCCTCCCGTTGGGCGGCGTCCTCCACCTCGAAAGACTCCGCTTCCTGGAAACTGAACAGGCCCGCCACGATGTTGCTTGGAAACATCTGGATGCGGTTGTTGAACTGCATGACCTGGTCGTTGTAGAACTGGCGCGCAAAGCCGATCTTGTTTTCCGTGGAGGCGAGTTCCTCCTGAAGCGCGAGGAAATTCTGGTTCGCCTTGAGATCGGGATAATTTTCGACGACCACGTAAAACTGCGACATGGCCCGGTTCAGGCCGGCTTCGGCCTGCGCCTGCTGCGCCACGCCGGAAGCCTGCACGGCCAGGTTGCGCGCCTTGGTGATGTTTTCCAAAGTGGCGCGCTCGTGCGCCATGTATCCCTTGACCGTTTCCATCAGGTTCGGGATGAGATCGTGCCGCCGCTTGAGTTGGACGTCAATCTGCGCCCAAGCATTCTTGACCGCGTTGCGAAGACGCACAAGGCTGTTGTAAATCCCAATCAGCCACCCAAGGATAACTACGGCGATACCGCCGACAATCAACATCAACAACGCCGCCGACATGGTCCCGGTCTCCTTTCCGGTTGTTGCCCGCTTTCAAACCACAACCATACTACACCGTCCGGCGCGGGGCTGCAACGTCCGGGCCATGGACAGCGGGGCAAATGCATCTAGTTGCGCTAGAAACCCATAACACCTGGGTAATCGTATAGGTGTTCTGTCGTGCTCGTGCTCGTAATCGTGCTCGTAATCGTGCTCGTAATCTTACTCGCAATCGTGCCCGCAATCCCAAGGAGTCGAACGATACAAGATCAAACGACTATCTGCCGTCAATCCTGGGTTGTTGGGATCGAAAAACGGGGTCCGCGATCTTCGATTACGAGTTGTCATGAGACTAGGGGTCTCCCTGGGAGATGAAAATGAGTTCTCTTGAACAATCGCGCAAGCGATGGAAGAGGTCGTAATCCTTGCTTCGAGTACGAGCACGAGCACGATTATGAGCACGCACGGTACAGGGCCACGATTTTCTCGCCGGGAATTTCGGCCAAGATGTTGTGTATAGCGCAGAAGACGTAGCCGCCGTCGCGCCGCATGCAGGCGACGATTTCGCGTACTTCGCGTTCGACGTCCTCGACCGTTCCCAGCGGCAGCGTGACCTGGGTGTTGACGCCGCCTCCCCACAGGGCGATGCGGTTGCGCGCTTTGTCCTTCCATTCCCGGAACGAATGGCCTCCCGCGGTCCACTGGACGGGATTCAACACATCGAACCCGCTTTCGATGACCATGTCGAGAATGTCGTAAATCGCGCCGCACGAATGCAGAAACGTTTTCACATTCGGCCCGGCGGCGTGGATCGCGTCCGTAAAGCGGCGATAGTAGGGTTTGAACAACTCATCGAAAACGGCTGGCGCTGCGAAGGTCTGGTTCTGCGTGCCCCAATCGTCGCTCGAACATTGGTAGACATCAATATAGGGATGGATGACTTTGAGCAGGGATTGAACGCGCTCACAGGCGTAATGAATCGTGATCTCGTGCAGCCTGGCGACGAAATCCGGCTCGGTCATGCAGAGCATCGGGAACGTGGCGACGCCGTAATACGCGCCGATTCCGATTCCCGCGCCCGGTCCGCAGAAGAGGATTGCGCGGTCCGTGGCGTTTCGGACACGCTCGAAATACCGGGCCGTCGCGTCAATCTGCTCGTTGGAAAACTGCCAATCCCGGTTGTTTTTCTCGACTTCGCGCAAGTCGGGCTTTGGCAACTCGCCCGCCAAATCGAACGGCTGCCCGCCATGCTCGGATTCGAACACGTGCGCGGCGGGCGGCATCCGGCTCTGGCCGCCGTGTTGGATGACCGTGCCGTCCGGCAATGTCTCGAAAGCGCACGGGTCGCGGACAAGCGCCGGCAGGCGTCCACCGAAATCATAGGGCCGCCATTTGTCCGGCTCGTCGAACGCGTTCGTGTAATCCATTGTCAACGTGACGACGTCCGTTCCAAGCGCGTCAAGCACGTCCAAATCGGGCAATGCCAGCATCTGGCCGGTGTCGTAGACCCGCGGCGGGCGGTACGGCAGGCCCAGCGCGGCGACAAGGCCGGGATAGGCGAAACAACTGACGCCGGTGGACGGCATGCCGGCCAAATCCATCGGCACGCGGTCCGTTTCCTCAAACGCCAGGGCTTTCAAAACACGTTCCCGGGATGTCATGGGCGCAATTCCTCTCGCGTTGTAAAACCGGTTGATGCGGCGCACAATACTTCAACACACGGGTTCAAGGGCAAGTTTCCGCTGCCGCCGGCGGTTTCCCGGTTTATTTCAATGGCGGCAGAATGTCCTTCTGCAGCGCCAGCATTTCGTCCACACATTCGATGGCGCGGCGGTACGAGTCCACCGTGGGATCAAGCAGCATCGCCTGGATCAATTTGTCCCGCGACTGTTCGGCAAAGGCCTCGACGAGCAACTGGTGAATCGAGGCCTGGGTGCGCATCAGGGCGGCGAGCGGTTCGGGCAGCGGCGCCATGGCTTCGGGGTCCATGCCGGTCGCATCCACCGTCGCCGGAATTTCGACGACCATGTCATGCGGCAGATTCGGAATCGCGCCGCGGTTGGGCACATTGACGGCTTCCAGGCGCCGCCGGACACCGCAGGCGATACCCTCCATAATCGGCACGGCAAGTTCCCCGGAATGAAGAAGCGCATTCAATTCAAAGGGTTCGGGTTCGGTCTCTGTTTTTTTCCAGGGACGGCCCGTTACATCCCCGCTAAGTGAATAGACGAATTCGGGAATCCGGCCGGTCTGCCACGGATGACCGTCGGCGGGATCGTAGAAATACTGCAACTCGCTCGCGACAAACTCGTCGGCCCACCGGATGTATTCGCCGTAGTGGTTCGCGGCGGGCGACGGCCAGAGTCCGAAACGGCGGAACAAAATGCGCGCAAGGCCGATTTCATGCCAGTCGTGAAGCCAGTCGCCTTCCCGCTCGATTTCGCGCAGGCGCGGATACAAGTCGTCGCCGGTGCGCCGGTCGCGAATCGTTTGGAAAAAGGTGAAATGATTCATGCCGCAGGCCGCGCCGTCGAGATCCTCGACCGGCATGCCAAGAATGCGCGCTATTTGCTCCATGCCCATGAACACGCCGTGGCACAGGCCGGCATTGCGAACCGGGGTCAGCCGCGAAACAGCCTCGCAGAGTTTATGTTCGGGATTGGTGAAATTCAGTAGCCACGCATCGGGACACAGGCGCTCCATGGTCTTTGCGATGCGAACCATCGGCCCCATGTTGCGCAGGGCATGGAACAATCCGCCCGGCCCGCCGTTTTCGCCGAACACCTGCCGGAATCCGTGCTTGCGCGGAACGTGGAAATCCTGCGACCAGTAAAGAAACCGATCCACTTCTATCGCCGTGACGACGAAATGCGCCCCGCGCAGCGCGGTTTCGAGATCGGTCGTGGCCGTAATCGCCGTTTTCCGCCCCAGTTTTTCCGCCACCTTGCGCGCATACGTCTCCGAATCCTTCAGATGTCCGGCGGCTATATCCATCAGGACCAATTCGACACCCCGATCCGCCAGGGGTTCGCTCAATAGCACATCCTTGATGGACGACGGCCCGAAGGAACGGCTGCCGGCGCCTATCAATGCAATCTTCACCAGGGACATCCCGTCACTCCTTTTCAATTCTTGTCCAAACCGCCTCAGGTGGAACGCCTGCCCCCAGCGGCGAATCGGCGGATGTTCGCGCGGCAAACAGCGCGCCCAAGGCAATGCTGTACAGTTTGGTATCGGCCGAGTCCGACCGGCTGGCCACGACGGCCGGCCCCGCCGCCCCGACCACAATGCTCGCGAGTTCGCGCCGCGCCAGATAGCGGACCGTCTTGTAGATCGCGTTGGCCGTTTCGATGTCGGGCGCCACAAGCACATCCGCACAGCCGGCCACGGGGCTGAGGCGGCCTTTTACCTCGGCGGTATGGCGGTCGAGTGCGTTGTCCATCGAAAGCGGCCCGTCCACGATGCAGCGCCCGAAGTGGCCGGCCTCGCCCATCCGGCGAAGCAACTCGGCGTCAATCGTCGCGGGCATGGCGGGCAACTGCACCGTTTCCACCGCCGCGATGATGGCCACCTTCGGTTTCTCGATGCCGAGGGCGCCGGCCACATCGAGCGCATTACGGACGATGGCCACCTTGCGATTGAAACGCGGGCGGATGTTGATGCCCGAATCCGTCAGCAACATCAGGCGCGATCGATCGGGCGACTCGATCACGGCGACATGGCTCAGGGGCCGGTCGCGCCGGAGGCCGAATTCGTGGTTGAGTATGGCCCGCACGAAATCTTTCGTCGTCACGAGTCCCTTCATCACGAGGCCGGCCTCTCCCTCGTGCATGAGTTGGACAGCCATGGCGCAGGCCGCGGCCGTGTCCGGCGCCTCGACGATGTCCATGCCGTGCAAATCCACGGCATGTTCTTCCGCGATGGCGCGAATGCGTTTGCCCTCTCCGATCAAAACCGGACGCACCAGCCCTTCCCGCATGGCGTTGGCGGCGGCGACAAGAACCGCGGCCTCGCCCGCCGCAGCCACCGCCATGCGCGGTGCGGGCGTGCGCCGGGCGCGGCGCACCAGTTCGTCGAACGAACGGACGGGCGGGCGCGTCATGCCGCGCTTCCCCTTGTTTCGGGCGAATGATCCTCTTCGTCGTGGGCGGAAACCGCAATCAAACCGCTCCGGGCCAGCGAGACAATGCCCCACGGACGCACCAACTTGAGGAATCCGTCGATCGCACGGTGTTCACCCGCCAATTCAAGCGTAATCGTGCGGTCGCTCATGCCGATAACGCGCGCCTGAAACAGTTCCGCCGCCTGCATGATGCTTGGAATCGCGCCGGGTGTGACGCGCAGTTTCACGAGCATCAGTTCGCGGGCGTGAAACTCCTCGCTGGCCAAGTCTTCCAACCGAATGACCACCTCGAGCGACCGGCACTGCCGCTCCGCCTCGGCCACGGTCGCGTCGTCGCCCGTAACGACGATCGTGGCGCGGCTGACGTCGGGGTCCTCGGTTTCCGCCACGGCCAGGCTTTCAATGTTGATGCCCTTGGCCGCAAAGGCCTCGCTTACCTGCGCGAGCACCCCGCGCCGGTTTTGCACCAGACACGAAACGGTGTGTTTCATTGCGATATCCTCAGCATGGGATGGCAGGCAAGATTTGGGGACACAAAGGACAAAAGGTTCAAAGAACTCTCTCTTTTTCCCGCAAATGTCCTTTTCGTCCTTCGTCCTTGATCCTGCATCCCCGTTATCGTTTCAGGATGCCGCCGCGACCCTGGCTCAAATAAATCCCTTGCAGGTTCATTTTGAGTTCGTCGGGGTTGTCGGAGGCCAATTCGGCGTCCTCCTGCCGGATCAATTTCCTGTTCACCAAATCCACCAGGCTCATGTTGAACGTCTGCATGCCGTCTTCCTTCCCGCCGGCAATCGCATTGCCGATCAGCTTGAGCTGGTTTTCCCGGATGAGCGCCGCGATGGCCGGCGTGTTGAACATGACCTCCACGGCGGGCACGCGCCCCTTGCCGTCCGCCGAGGGGACGAGCCGCTGCGCCACCAGCGCGCGCAACTGAAGAGCCAATTGCGATCGGACCTGCTGGTGCTGCTCGGCGGGAAAAAGGTCGAGAATGCGATCAATGGTCATCATGGCGTTCGTCGTATGGAGCGTGCTGAACACGAGGTGGCCGGTTTCCGCCGCGGAAATGCACGCCTGGAACGTCTCGTTGTCGCGCATTTCGCCGATGAGGATTACGTCGGGATCCTCGCGCATCACCGCGCGCAGAGCGGTCTTGAAATCGCGCGTATCGATCGAAACCTCGCGCTGCGTGATGCTGCTGCGCTTGTCCGTGTGCAAAAACTCGATCGGGTCTTCAAGCGTCACGATGTGATCCGGCCGCGTCTGGTTGATCTTGTCTATGATGGCGGCAAGCGTCGTTGATTTCCCGCTGCCCGTGGTGCCGGTCACCAGAACCAGTCCGCGGCGCATCTCCACGATTTTCATCATGCTGGCCTCGGGCAGGTTGAGCATGTCGAAATTGGGCGCCTTGCCTTTTACATGGCGCAAAACAATTCCCACCGTGCCGCGCTGCTTGAGGCAGTTGACCCGGAAGCGCCCCAACCCGGGAACGCCCAGCGCACAGTCCGCGTCGCCGACTTCGAGAAATCGCGCCTTTTGTTCCGGCGTCAGGATGTCGTCCAGAAAACGCAACATGTCGTCCTGAGTCAGCGGGGTGTCGCCGATAAAACGGATGACCCCGTCTATGCGCACCGCCGGAGGGCGCGGCACCTTGAGATGAATGTCGGACGCCCCATACTTGACCGCGTACGCCAGAATCTTGTGGAGCGTGATGCCTGATGAACCGGCGTCCTGACCGGCGGCTTCTTCCGATGTGGCCATGCGATGTTTCCTCCCTTATTATGTCCTCTGTCCCGAAACGTGTTGCGCCCAACGCGCATGCCTTGCGTGAAGATCGGTTACAGGGTGTACTGGGGAATTTTCAAGTGTTCGCCGTCTTTCAACGCGGACCGGTGCGCGACGATGCCCGAAACCGTCATGTTCAGCGCCCAGGCAATGTCAATCAGGGGTTTGCGCGCCTGCAAAATGGACATTACAAACTCGTCGCCCAGATAGCCGTGCGAACCGCCGTGTCCACCCGCCGCAACCGACGGCGGCAACGGCGGCTTGGCAAGAACCACCGGGCCGATATCCGCGACGCCATCGTATTTCCCGTTCACCATCGAGCCTTTCTGCCCGCGGACACGCCCCATTTCGCCGCCGTGCCCCGGCGTATCCCAACTGACGGCCATCCGCGCCATTCCGCCCTCGCTTGTGCGGAACAGGGCAATCTCGGTGCCGTAGGGATTCTTGTACGGGTTGTTGCCGGGTTGAAGATGCGGCAGGACGCTCGGAAGGCCCATGCACGACACTTCCGTGAAACTTCCACCGGTGACACAGGTGTAATAAGCGTTCGAGTGCGTCGGATACCATTGGGGAGGCAATCCCACGCGCCAACCTTTATACGAATCGATCGGCGTGTCCATGTAGTGATAGTACTCGCCCTCGGAATACACCATCGCTCCGAATCCGCCCGCCTTGTAGATCTCGCGCATCGCGTAACAGTCGTCATGGAACGCGCTGGTCTCGAACATCATGTAATTGAGTCCGGACTTTTTGACGGCTTGATACAGCCGATCCGCGTCTTCGAGCGATCCGAACACCGCCGGCACCGCGCTGGCCACGTGCTTGCCATGCTTGAGAACATCCATGCAATGACGAGCATGGCTGGGCGCGTCCGTCGCCACGAACACGGCTTCGATCGCGTCGTCCTTGACCAGTTCCTCGAGCGACGGATAGGTTTTGGCGCATCGGCAGGCCTTCGCGAGTTCCGCACAGCGATCGGGAATGAGATCGCTGACCGCGACCACCTCGACATTGGGATGGTTCTGCAGCTCAAAGGCCGCCCCGAACTTGCACACGCCGTAGCCCACGATGCCCATGCGGATTTTACGGTCGGAAACCGGTTCCCACGCCTTGTCCGTGCGCGTGTTGCTCCCGGTATCCTCAAAGCCCTGAATCGGTTTGTCGTCCGCGCCGGCTCCTTCCATCAGCGCCGCGAGACCCGCCCCTACCGCCGTACTTTTCATGAATGAACGCCGCGAAAAAAACTGTTCCATCTTGACACCTCCCGGATTGGCTTCCACTACGAATGTTATCATACAGGTTGGGAACGCTCAGCGTCCATCCGCCGAAAAATGATTTGATCGAGTTTGTTTAGCGATTGATTGTTGCGCAAAGCGATCTCGTTGCCGTAGTCGCTTTTCCTCTTGGACAGCATTGACCTGCGGATTCGAGTTTGGAATCGCCTGGCCCGAACACCCATGCCCTGCTTTCCATCTGCGTGTATCTGCGTCATCTGTGGATCGCGTGGCCTTCCGCCGATGACGCAGATACACATAGATATCTGACGTGGGTATCACCCACAACCCAATTTCTCTTCGTACTCGCGCTCGTGCTTGTCATCGTCATCGTAATCGTCTTCGTAATCATCATCACACTCAAAACCCCGCGATTTTCGCACTCGCTAAATCATGGAACTTCAAATGATTGCACAAATTACACAAGACTTTCTTGTTGTTTTTTGCAGAAGCCCGGAGATAAGGTACTAACCCCGATCCCCGGCTAAGAAAAATCCCGTTGGCGGGATCTTGTTGGCTTCATT
>DAOTMJ010000065.1 GCA_035450225.1 Candidatus Hydrogenedentota bacterium | reverse complement strand
CCCCCAAAGCCTTACGGGACAAGCCTGCCCAAAAACGAATTACTCAACTTCCGTTCAAGGGGTAAGACATGGGCATGTCGGAATCTCCAAGGGGCAAGGGATTTCTTGGTTCAGCGGGAATCTATGCAGCAGGGGGCTTTGTGTAAATGGCGGTCGGCGGGGATGCCGCCGTCATCAATCCGGGGATTTGGATGGCACGGGCATCGGTGCGGGACGCAACCGGTGAAAAGCGCCGAAGAAGTGCACGATAAAGTCTTTGACGTCTTCGATAAGTGTGTAGAACAGCGGCACAATCACCAGGGTGAGGATGGTGCCGGTGGTAAGGCCGGCGACCAGGGATCGTCCGAGGCTGATAAAGGAAACGGTGCCGCCCGACCGGCTTTCAAAGGCCAGGGGCATAATGCCGAGGATGGTCGTGAGCGCCGTCATCATGACGGGGCGGAAGCGGTCGCGTCCGGCCTGGACGACGGCCTCGTGGCGCGTCATGCCCTGCGATCGCAGCAGGTTGATGTGGTCCACGATGACGATCCCGTTGCGCACCACCACCCCCACCATCAGAATGCATCCGATGAGGCCGATCGTGTCCAGGGAGGTACCTGTGATGTACAAGCCCCAGTAAACGCCGATGAAGGCCAGCGGAACGGACATGAGAATCGAAAGGGGGAGCAGCAGGGATTCGAAGAGCGCCGCCATCACGATGTAGATGAGAATGACGGCCATGGAAAGGGTTGTGCCGAAATTGGCCAGATTCGCGTTGAGTTCGC
Source organism: Candidatus Hydrogenedentota bacterium (assembly GCA_035450225.1). NCBI lineage: Bacteria > Pseudomonadati > Candidatus Hydrogenedentota > Candidatus Hydrogenedentota bacterium. Next base: position 18,036 of record DAOTMJ010000065.1, on the reverse strand, counting down.
GGAACTCGTCTCCGACGTCAATGGTGTAGCCGGTGGGCAGTTCGATCGAGGCCATCAGGCGGCGTAATTCGCGCTGGACTTGCATCAGGTCGTTGACGGACACTTTGCCCGATATCCCGATGACGTTGCGGCCGTCTATCCGTTCGATGCTGGCGGGAATTTCCGCTTTGCCGAAGCTGACCAGCTGGTTGAGTGGCACAAGGCCCGTTTTGCCGATGACGGCGACATTTTCAAGGTTGTCCTTGCTTTTCCGGTCTTCTTCGCGAAATTGGGCCCAGACCGGAAATTCGCGCCCACCCTGTTTGAGGTACGGCAGGCGGTTGCCGCGCAAGGCCACATCCACCGTGCGGGCGATCACGGACGGATTGATCCCCGCGCTGTCCGCCCGCGGACCGTCCACCTGCAACTGGACTTCCTGCTTGGTGCGCGGCACGCCGATGTTGACGTCCGTGATGTTCGGCAACGACCGCATCAACCATTGGAATTGTTCCGCCAATTGGGCAAGCCGCAGCGAGTCGTCTCCCGAAAGGCGCACCGACACCGTTTTGGCCGTTTCGCCCTCGCGGCGGGTTTCCGGCATTGCCAGTTGAATGTCCACGCCGGGCAGCTTGGCCGGCAGGCGTTGCCAGAGGATATTGAGCGCATCCTGCGTCGAATACGGGGGTTTCTGCCCGACCGGGTATTCTTCCGGTTTTTTCAGGTAAACGTCTATGGAACCGCCTCCGGGTCCGTAGCGGGTAAAGAGGTTTTTAATGTCGAGTTCGTCGCGCTGTTTCTTGATGGCGTCCTTGAGTTGCTCGAACACGTCGGTCGCCATGGCCATGTCAAAGTTTTGGTCGAGATCGACCCGTACATCTATTTCCCGCAGGTCGAGGGTGGGCATGTCCTGCATGCCCACGCGCCGATAGGGGAAATAGGCCGTGACGAGCATGACGGCGCCGATGGCCACCACGCTCGCCAGACGCCGCCGCAGGGAAAGATCCAAGATCTTCGCGTACAAATGAATAAGGCGGGTAATAGGATGAACCTGGAAGAATCGCAGCAGGCGCCAGCGGTTCCATGCGCTTGAATCCTCCCCGCGGCGATTCTTGGGCTTTTCCTGTTTCATGCGGCTGGTGCTCAGCGGAATCAGCGTAAAGGCCACAAAGAGACTCGCAAACAGGGCGGCGGTCATGGGCACGGCAAATTGCTTCATGTAGGCCGCCATCTCGCCGCTTTGCATGTAAAAGACCGGGATGAACACCACGACGGTGGTGATGGTCGAAGCCGTGACGGCCACCATGACTTCCTGCGTGCCCCGGATGGCGCTGGTCACGGGATCGAGGCCCAACTGCCGGTAGCGGAAAATGTTCTCGACCACCACGATGGCGTCGTCTACCAGCATGCCCACCGCGACGATCATCGAAACCATCGTGATCATGTTGAGCGTCAGGCCCGTGAAATACATGTAGCCCAGGGCGGTTACCATCGAAACGGGGATGGCCAGCGCGACAACCAGGGTGGGGCGGAGCCGCAGGAGGAAAATGTACAGGACGATGATGGCCAATAGGCCGCCCGCCTGGCCTTCGTGGATCAGGCCGTCTCGTGCGGTCAGAATCAATTCCGATTGATCAAAGAAGATTTTTTCCTCGACGCCCTCGAACGCCGGGTCCGCCTTGATGCGCCCGATTTCCTCCAGCACATTGCGGCAAGTTTGAACGGCGTTGGCCTCGGATTCCTTGCGAATAATGATGAAGGCGCCGCCTTTGTCGTCAATGTCGTAATGCCCTTCCGCCTCGCGGGTGCGGAAACTCACCTGGGCGACATCCTTGAGGCGCAGACCCGACGGCGATATGACAATCTCGGCCAAATCCTCCGGACGGTTGTATTCGTCGGTCACGCGGACGTAGAACTTGTTGCCGGCATCGTTCAGGGAGCCGACCGACATATTCAAGTTCGCGGTTTGCAACAGGCCCACCACTTGGTAAAGGGCCACGTTGTGCGTCTTGAGCCGGTTCTGGTCGAACTCGATAAGGACTTCGGGTTCCGGCTTGCTGGCAAAAATGGTGACTTCGGCGACCCCTTCCACGCGGGACAAACGCGATCGGATGATCGTCCGCACCAGATGGATGAACTCCATTTCGTCCCCCGCGCGAAACAGGCCAAACGCCATGATCGGAATGGAGTTCGAATTATGGCGGAAAAGAAGGATTCGGTCCACGTCCTTGGGCAGCTTGAGTTTCAGTCGCTCGATGCGGTCGCGCACCTCGGCCGAGGCCGTGGCCATGTTCGTGCCGCTTTCGAACCGCATGTTGATCCGGCAGCCGTCCGTGGTTGAGGAACTCCAAATGCGGCTGACGCCGGGGATCGTGCGGAATTCGCCCTCGGCCGGTATGGCAATCTCGCGCTCAACCTGTTGGGGGGTGGCCCCGGGATAGGGCATGAAGGATCCGATGAAGGGAAAATCCATTTCCGGCAGGAACTTGAGCGGCATTGCATAGCACGCGATGATGCCGACGCCGACACACGACGCCAATGTCATAAGCACCGCAACCGGATGCCGCAGAGAAAACGCTGGCAAGGAAAATTTCACCGCCGGTCCCGTCCGCTGAACAGATCATACATAACGGGTATCACCAAAAGGGTCAACATGGTCGCTATCGTCAGCCCCGCAATGACCGTGATGGCCAAGGGGCGCCGCAATTCCGTGCCTTGGCCCGTATTCACCGCCATGGGGATTGCCCCCACAATCGTCGTCAGGGAGGTCATCAACACCGGACGCAGGCGAACTTGGCCCGATTCATAGATGGCCTGCCGCTTCGTGCGGCCCCGCTCGCGCAACTGGTTGGCATAATCCACCAGCAGGATGCTGTTGTTCACCACGATGCCGACGAGCAGGATTCCGCCCATGAACACGGCGACACTCAATGGGATGTCCAGCAGATAGAGGACGTCTATCACGCCGATGAAACCCAGCGGCACCGTGAACATGATCAACGCCGGCTGTATCAACGATTCGAATTGGCAGGCCATGACGGCGTACACGAGGAAGATGGAAAGAATCAGCGCAAATTGCAGGTTGCTGAAAGAGGTCCGCAATTCGCGGTTTTGGCCGCCCAGAACAAAACTGTAGTCTTTGGGTTTTTCCACCTTCTGCAGGCGTTGCTCGATCTCCCGCGTGACAGTGCCCAAGTCGAACCCCTCGACATTGCCCCGAATCAGCACCACCGGACGCTGATCAATGCGGCGTAGTTCGCTGGGACCATCCTGCACGGAGATCTTGGCGACCGATTCGAGGGGTATGGGCGGCGTGCCGTCCGTGATGGACACGGTCCGCAAATCGCTTACCGATTGCAGGCGCTCCTGGTCCGATCGCACGCGAATGTCCATTTTCTCACCGCCCGAACTGAATCGTGTGGCCACGTCGCCTTGTACTTCTGATCGAAGTCGCTGCGCCACTTGGATGGGGGAGAGGTTTTTCGACGCAAGCAGATCGCGGTCCAACTCGATAATGATTTCCGGGTAGCCCTTCTTCACGCTCAGTTCCACGTCTTTCAGGCCTTCGATGTCGCGTAGGGCATCGAGCGCCCGCGTGCCGACGCGCCGCAGTTCCTGGTAATCGTCGCCGCGTACCTGAACCTCGACGGCCGTCTTGAAACTGAACAACGTCGGCAGGCTGAAAGTAAATTGCTCGTAGGCCATTGCGACCAACTGATCGCGCAACTCCGACATGATCCGTTCCTGGTGCTCGGTGGCCGTTTCGGGATTCTTGAGAAGCACATTGAACTGGGCGATGTTTTCGCCGCGTTCGCCCTTGGTGCTGGTTTTTTCGAGGCCGACTTCGAGACCCACCGAGGCGACATTAGGATTGGCCAGAAGGACCTGTTCGACATTCCGGGCGCGCTTTTCGGTTTCTTCAAGGCGCGTGCCGGGCGGCGCTTCCATCCGAATGGTGAACTCGCCCTGTTTTAGGGGGGGGATCAATTCACGCCCAAGCCGGGTCAGCAGAAAACCCGATTGGGCCGCCATCAGCGCCGCAATCAGCAGGACGACCGGCCCGAATTGCAGCGAGACCTTGAGGAGCCGTGCATAGCCTGCGCGAAACACGGCGAAAAAGGCATTGAAGGCTTTCAATGGCAGCCAGAGAATAACCCGGAACAGCAAGGCCGCCGCATAGATCCCCGCCATTAGAACGAGCGACAAGGCGAAGACGATGGTAATGAGCACCGTGGAAACAAGTTTCAGGGCAATCTGCAACAGGTACAATGTGACGATTACGGGCAGCACGAGCAACGTGGCCAATCCCCGGAGCAGTTTCCGCAGGCTGACGCCTGTGCGCAGCGCCTGAAATGTCGCAAAACTGGGACCAAAAATATCCCGCGTGGTTTCCGCCAACCATTCCTTTGCATCGGCCAGCCCCAAGGGGATAATGCGCACAAACGAGGCCGCGCGCCCCATGCCTTGTTGGCGCGACGCATGATAACCGCGAAGCACCCATAAAACGTCGGAGCCGGTCTCTTTGCGTCCCCAATGCAGGGAAGTCAGCATCGGATCGAGATAGAGGGCCGTGATGAGCGAGGCGGCCAGCGAGAAGGTCATGGTAAAGCCGAAATGCCCGAAAATCTGCCCTGCAATGCCCCCGACGAAGGCGATTGGCAGGAATACGACGATATTGGTGATGGTCGTCGAAATATCGGCCCCGATGATTTCGCGAATACCCCGCTCGATGGCGTCATTGCCCTCGTCGCCTTCCTCCCGGCAACGATGAATGCTTTCCAAAACGATGATCGAATCGTCCACCAAATGCCCGACCGCCAAGGCAAGTCCGCCCAGCGACATCACGTTGAGCGTGATCCCAAACGAATACATGGGAATGAATGTGGCAATCAGCGAAATCGGGATTGCGACTCCAATGATTACGGTCGGGCTGAGGCGTTGCAAAAAAAGGAAAATGACCAGCAAGGCCCACATGCCGCCTTGGATGGCCGCATCCTGCGCTTCCTTGATGGATCCCTTGATGAAACGCGACTGGTCGGTTACCATGGTCATTTGGGCGGATTTGGGCAAGCGGGACTTGATGGTCTTGGCCAGTTGCTCACGGGATCCGGCCCGCTCAAGCGTGGCCTGCATCTGGCCGCTCTGCTGGAGTTGCGTCAGCAGATCGGTCAAGCGTTCGCTGAAAGACATTTCCCGCGAAAAACCGAGAATATCTTTCAGTTTGTTGCAAACCTGCACCGTGTTGGCGTCGCCGTCCTTGAAAATGTCCATGGCAACGGCTTCCTTGCCGTTGATATGGACGACGGTTTCGCGTTCCTTCTCGCCGATGTTGACTTCGGCCACGTCGGAAAGCCGGAGTTGCTGGCCCTTTGCCGATGCGATCAGGCTTCCGCGGATTTCCTCGATGTCGCGAAACTCGTTGAGCGTGCGCACAAGGTACTCGGTTTTTCCTTCGCGCAAGCGGCCGCCCGAAAGATTGATGTTCTGCTGGGCAAGGCTGTTGGCGACATCCTGTAGCGAAAGCCCCAGATTCTTCAGCCGTTCAGCGTCAACCCGGATCTGGACCTCCTGCTGGCGGCCTCCCTTGATCAGCACCTGCGCGATGCCCGTTTCGGCTTCGAGATCGCTCTTGACATGCCGCTCGGCGGCTTCGCGGATGCTTGTCAGGTCCTTTTTTATCAATTCAGCCCGGCGATCCGGATCGCTCACATCGGCAAAATCGGCGCCGGTGATCGCCACGCGCATGATCGGATCGAGCGAGGGATCGTAGCGCAAAATGACGGGTTTTTCAGTGATTTCCTTCGGTGGATCGAAAAGGTCGAGGCGGTCGCGGACTTCCTGCAGGGCGATGTTCATGTCCGTGCCCCAGATGAATTCAAGCGTAATGTCCGATACGCTCGCCGACGACACGCTGCTGATCTCAACAAGGCCCGTCACGATGCTGAGCACTTCCTCCAGCGGACGGGTCACGAGTTTTTCGACATCTTCCGGGGCCGCGCCCTCGTACTCCGTGCGCACCGTAAGCGTCGGGTACGAAATGTTCGGCATGAGTGTCACGGGGAGAAGCTGATACGATTTCCAACCGAACACGATGATGGTCAGAAAGATCATGGAGATGGCCACCGGCCGGCGGATGGCAAGGCGGTATTTGGGCTTCGCGGACGTCTCGCTCATCGGTTATTTCCAGCGGCCATCTTATCGAAACCGTTTCCTGGACACCGGTTTCGTGACGGGTCCTTCGTTGGCTCGTTTTTCTTTCGCGATTTTCAGGGCTTCTTCCGCGCTCAAACCCGCTTTGGACAGGATTTCGTCCGTTGCGTTGGTCAGGCGGACGTGGCTGCCGGATTTCAAGGTGTGCTGGCCGAGTGTGACAATAAGCGAATCGTCGCTGATTCCCGAAAGAACCTCCACGAACTTGGTGTCCTCCAATCCGGTTTGGATTTCCACCCGTGTCGCGACATACACCCGATCGGACGCCTCAACCGTTTCTTCGGAAGGGCTGTCCATGACGGTTTCGTCCGGCGGTTCGTCCGGGGAATCCGCGGATGTGTCCGCCGCATGGGATTCGGATTCTTTTTGCGCCGGTTCGACGATGAACAGATATTTGCGCGCGTTTTCCTCGACGACGGCATCCTTGGGCACAAGCAGCGCGTTTTCATGGGTTTCCATCACGAGACGAACACGGCAAAATGCGGCCTCGCGCAATTTCTCGCGCGTTCCCGGATCGAAATCCAGGGTCACTTTGACGGTTCCCGTCAACGGATCCACGCCCGGATTGATCCGCCGCACGGTGGCCTCGAATTCCTCTTCGCCAAGGGCGTCCACCTTGACTTTGGCAATCTGGCCGACCTGCAAACGGGCCAGTTCCTTTTCGGGGGGGGCGATCACGAGCATGAAACTGGCCGGATCGACGATGCTGAAGACCGGCACACCGGTGGCGACCACCTGCCCTTCCTGGATGTTCTTGCGGGTGATAATGCCGTTGATGGGCGCCTTGATGGTCAGACGGTCGAGATTGACCTTTTGCATGTTGAGGGTGGCAAGGGCCTGTTCATGGGCAAACTGGGCATTGTCCCGCTCGGCCTTCGCGCCGATACCCTCGGCAAGGCTCTTTTCGGCTATTTCAAGCGCTGTCTTGCTCTGGCGCACATGGACTTCCGTCTGGCCAAGCACGGCCAACGCCTCCGTCTTGTCAAGTTCGGCCAAAATCTGGCCGGCCTTGACCTGATCGCCTTCTTGGGCCAATACTTTTACGCATTCGCCCACGCCTTCGGCCACGACTTGGACCCGATTCTCGGCATCCACGCGCGTGGTCGTCTCGAAATGGGAACTGATATCCCCCCGCTGGGGCAATTCAGCCTGAACCGGAATGACCACCGTTTCTTCACTCGACTTGGCGGTCGGTGAAGCGCCGGGTTTTTCCACCTCGGCGGAAACATTCGCCGAACGGACACCGCAGCCGGCTCCTGCCAAAACCAGCCAAACGGCTCCGCAAATATATATCCACCTGCGCATGAAACCTCCGTGCTTTCTCTTTGTGCTCACGCTGACCGTGCGCATACGCTCCGGATGCAAAGTCTTGAGTGAATGTAATGGTAATATGCCGGAACGTTCAAGGTCAATCTTGCGCAAAGATCCATTCCAAATATCAGACCACTTGGCGAATGGGGCGGTTTCATGATTTGAAACACAACCTGTTGGGTCCGTTTGCAGCGGAAACACTAGAGACGCTATACTTGCCCCAATTTTGGCCAGTCGTGATGTTGCGGTCAGGGATAAGACTTTTTCCGTTGCGGCTTTTCCCTGCCTTGCGAGGAAATCGCAAAAGAAGAAATGATTTGTCCAATGAAACGAAAGAAAAATAGGGCGGGAGAATCGATCGGAATGGCGTCGCTTTCTGTTCAACCCAAACGGAACGATCGGCCATGTCATCGGACGAAAAACAGCCTCCCGTTGGAAGGCGACGTTTTTTCTATCTATCGGATTTCTCACAGTTCCCTCCGTGCTTGGGATGGTTTGCCGGCGCAATTTGAAAAAAATACAGTCTTTCGTGCCGGCACTTCGTTTGCCGGGCAAAAACAACCCGATTACCCTATACTTTACATTGGCAGCCGGGTGGGTATTACAGGCAGCAGAGTCTCCAACCCGCATTTCCGATCGGTTTGTGGTTGGGCGGGAACCTTTTTATCGGCAATGGCGTCAACCTCCTCGTTCCCCCATGCTTTTTATTGTGATAAAGTCAACTATTCCCCCCAATTAGGCGAATCAAGAGAAAAAACGAAACTTGGCTGTGCTTGAGCCTGTCACATTCTATGAAAAAAATGTTATAGTGAGGGTTATGGGATTATCCGAAGCGGCCAATTCGTTGATTCGCGTAGAGAATCTGAAAAAGACGTTCGACATGGGCGAAACCGTCGTCCATGCGTTGCAGGGTGTTTCCTTTTCCATTCAGCGCGGCACCTTCGTCGCCATCATGGGGCCTTCCGGTTCGGGCAAGACGACCCTGCTCGATATTTTGGGCTGCCTTTCCAGACCCTCGTCGGGCACGTATACCCTCAACGGCACCCTGGTCAGTGAATTGTCTGACAACCGGTTGGCCGAGATTCGTAATCACGAAATCGGGTTTGTCTTCCAGAATTTCAATCTTCTCTCTCGACAGACGGCGTTGGCCAATGTGGAACTTCCGTTATTGTACGACGGCGTTGCCCGCAAGGAGCGGACGCGCCGGGCCCAAGAGGCGCTGGAAGCCGTCGGCTTGGGTGATCGCATGTATCACAAGCCCAACGAAATGTCCGGCGGACAACGCCAGCGGGTGGCGGTCGCCCGCGCCTTGATCAACAAACCGTCAATCCTCTTCGCGGACGAGCCGACGGGCAATCTGGACACGGCCAGCGGCGAGAGCATTCTTGCCCTTTTCGGGGAATTGCATCGCAACGGAAATACGATAGTCATGGTGACTCACGAGCGTGAGGTCGCCGAACATGCGCAGCGCATTATGACCTTCCGGGACGGAAAACTGGTAAAAGACGAATGGCGGACACACGAGCAAAGAAACTGGGAACTAAAATCGTTGGCTGGTTGATTGCCTTGGCCGTACTGGCCGCGCCGGTGGTGTACTACTTTCAGCGCGAGCCGGTCGTGAACGTCACCGCGACGGTCCTGAAAAAGGGGCATGTCGAACAGACAATCACCGCCATGGCGTCCGGCACGGTCAAGCCGAAGATTGATTCGATGGTCGCGGCCAGCACCATCGGAAAGATTATCAAAAAGCACGTGAAGGAAGGCGACCGGGTCAAGGAAGGCGACGTGCTGCTGGAACTCGATCACGCCGAACTGGACGCCCAGGTGGCTTTGGCCGAGGCCAATCTCCGAGTGGGCCAGTCGCGCCTTGAACAGGTCAAGATCGCCGCCACCATCTACGAGGAAATCGCGCGGACCCGTGTGGTCCAGGCGGAAGCGCAACTCGATGTGGCCAAGGCGGACTTCGATCGTGTCAAAGCCCTGTCGGACCGGCAGGCCGTGTCGCAAAGCGATTTCGACAAGGTCGGCCTCATGTACCGCGTGGCCAAGGAAACGGACGTCGCCGCAAGGGCCGCGGAAAAAGAAACGCTGGTGCGCCGGGAAGAAATCAAATCGGCCGAATCCCTGATCGAACAGTTGCAGGCGGCTCTCCGGTTGGCCACGGAAATGCGGGACAAAGCCTATGTGCGGGCGCCCTTTTCCGGCGTGGTGGCGAAAGTTTTCGTTGACCTCGGCGAAGTGGTCGGGAGTGGGCTTGGCGCCGGTTTGGGCGGTGCGATGGGCGGATTGGGCGGGGCGAGCGCCGGCGGCGCGGGCATGGCGGGCGGCGCCACGACGAGCGGCGCCGCTTCCGGCTTGTCGGTTGGTTCGCCGACGGCGCTGGTCCAATTGGTGGACGATTCGGAATTTTACGTCAAATCGCCTTTCGACGAAGCCAACGCCATGGAAATCAAAGTCGGCCAAAAGGCGCGTGTCAGCTTCGATGCCTATCGTGGAGAAGATTTCATCGGCGTGGTGGATTTCATTTCCCCGACGATTAGCCGCAACATTGATTTGAGCCGCACCCTCGATATAGACGTCCATCTTGAAGGCGGCCAGGGCAAACTGCTTGCGGGCATGTCCGCGGACGTCATCATCATTGCCCAGGAAAAAGACGACGTGCTGTTCGTGCCCGCCGAGGCTCTTATCCGTGAAGAGGAAGCCTATGTCATTGAAAACGGGCGTGCGATCAAGCGAAAAGTGGAGGTGGGAATCGGAAACTGGCTGTCGCGCGAAGTGCTGGGCGGATTGAAGGAGGGGGAAACGGTCATCACGTCCGTCGGCCTGAAAGAATTGAAGGATGGCGTCAAGGTGCGCGTGGTGGAATCGCTGGACTAATCATGAGTCTCGTCGAGTGCATATTGACCGCCCTGCGCAGCCTTTCGCAAAACAAGGTGCGCTCTTTTTTGACGACTTTGGGCGTTATCATTGGGGTCATGTCGGTCATTCTGCTCGTGGCGCTCGGCGAGGCCGCGCAAAAATACGTTGAAAACGAATTTGCCGGAATGGGCAGCAACATCATACTCATCTCGCCCGGCAAGCAGGAGACCACGTCAAGCATGATTGTGGTCAACGCGGGCAGTTTCCGAAAGTTGACGACGGAAAACGCGAAGGAAATCAAGCGCAAGGCGTTTGGCATCAGGGGGGTATCCGGCAATGTCCTGGGCACGGCCCAACTGCGTTACGGCAATCTCGAACGGAATTGCATCATGCTGGGCGTGATGGAGGACTTCGCCGACATCCGCCAGTTGCACATGCAGCAGGGCCGCTTCATCACGGCGCAGGACATCGAAAAAAACATGAAGGTCTGCATCATCGGACAGGATGTCAAGAAGGCTATCTTCGGCGACAAGCCGGCCTTGCACGAGCGGATCTCCATCAATCGCATGAAACATGTGATTGTCGGCATCATGGAACGCAAAGGCATGATGATGGGCATCAACCTTGACGATATCGTGCTGGTGCCGCTGCCCAGCGGCCAGGAAATGTTCTACGGCGGTGAAAACACCCTGTTCGAAATCATCGCGTCCGCGCGCAGCCCGGAAGACATCAAGCCCGCGGTGGAATCCATCCGCCGGATTCTCACGGCGGCGCACGATTACAACGAGGATTTCACCGTCAACGATCAGGACGGTCTGCTGGGCGCGTTCGGCAAGATATTCGACATGCTACGGTTCATGCTGGCCGGCATTGCGGCGATATCGTTGGTCGTCGGCGGTATCGGGATCATGAACATTATGCTTGTGTCCGTGCGTGAACGCATTCGCGAGGTCGGTGTTCGCAAGGCGGTCGGCGCGAAACGACGCGACATTGGATTGCAGTTTCTGATCGAAGCCGTAACCTTGAGCGTGCTGGGCGGATCCGTCGGCATCGGCATCGCATGGTTCGGCACCCTGATCCTACGGTTGATGTATCCCTCCCTTCCGGTATTCATCTCGATGTGGTCTGTCATGACGGCATTCGTGTTTAGTTTTACCGTCGGCGTGTTTTTCGGGGTATATCCGGCCGTGAAGGCCTCCGGCGTGGATCCCGTCGAAGCCCTGCGTTATGAATAGACTTCCTTCGATTGGATTCGGCATTTGACGAAAGAAAGGCCGTGTCCAAGGCAAGATATTCAGGGACACAAGGGGCCTTGAGAGTACCGGGTTCTTGGGAAAAAAGAATGAGAATTTCCACAAAGATTGGCATTTCCGGGCAATTTCATGTCGGATCAGGCAACGAAATCTTGTGCTGAAATCGAAAATGGCTGCCTTGTAGCGCCGATTTCCAAATCGGCATGTCGTATTTCATCCAGCCGATTTGGAAATCGGCGTTACATCCCGGGACGTTCACGACTCGGCGAACACGGTGCTCTCATGAAGGGACTTCAAGGGCGGCAACCCGTGCGTAAAGCCCTTTATTTTCTTTGACGTTTTTCCAACCGCCGACTGCTGAATCACCCGGCGGTTTGCGTCAAAACCACGCGGGATCGAAATCCAGCGCCGTGCGTTCGTTTGCCTTGAGGATATTCGCCGTGGTGACGGCATGCGGCAGCACGCGGTTGGCGTAGAATCGGGCTGTGGCGATCTTGCCCTGATAGAATGCCTGTTCCTGCGCGCCGGCGTCGAGAGCTTTTTGCGCGACAACCGCCTGCATGAGCAACTGCCAACCGACGGCCAGCCGCGAAAACATTTCGAGGTAATCGGAGGCGTTGCAGACATAGAGGGGTATGTCGCCCGACATGCCGATGCCTGCCAGTTGCATTGTCACGGCGATCACGGCATCCTGCGTCTCGCGCACCTTGGCGGCAATGTCCTTCAAGGGATCCAGCGCATCCGCCTCCTGAATCGTTTCGGCCATTTCGCCCATCAGAATGCGTACAGCCTCGCCGGCCTGCAGCGGTACTTTGCGTCCAAGCAGATCGAGCGCCTGGATACCGTTCGCCCCTTCATAGATGGAAAAGACCTTGTTGTCGCGCAACATTTGCGCGATGGGGAATTCTTCCGAGTAGCCGACCCCGCCAAAGCACTGCATCGCCGTGCGAATGGAATCGAATGCGCCGTCCGCGCCGTGCGCCTTGCAGCAGGGGGTCAGTAATTCCAGCAACAGGTCCACCCGCCGGTACTCCTCGGGGTCCTGGGTGACCTTGCGAATATCGGCCTTGTTGGCGCAGTAAAGGATCAAGCCGATGCAGCCTTCCACGAACGCCTTCTGCCTGAGCAGCATGAGGCGCACGTCGGGATGGTTGATGATGGCGATGGGGGGCGTCGTGGGGTCCTTGCTCGTGATTTCGCGGCCCTGCAGGCGCTCGTTCGCGTAGCGCAACGCGCAATGGTACGCGGCCGAGGCCTGTCCGACCGCCTGAATGCCCGTGAACACCCGTGCGGTGTTCATGAGCTCGAACATATACGACAGGCCTTTGTTGGGTTCGCCGAGGAGCCAGCCCCGGCAATCGTTCTTGTCGCCGAACGCCAGCGTCGCCGTGGCTTGGCCTTTCAGTCCCATCTTGTGTTCGAGTCCCGTTGCCGCGACGTCGTTGAAATCGCCCGGTGTGCCGTCCGGATTGACGCGATACTTGGGGACGATGAACAGGCTGATCCCCTTAATGCCCGGCGGAGCGCCCTCAATGCGCGCAAGCACCGGGTGGACGATATTTTCGGCAAGGTCGTGATCGCCGGACGATATGAACCGCTTTATCCCTTTGATCAGGTAATAATCCCCCTCGGGCGCTTTCCGGGCGGTTGTCGTGATGTCGCCGAGCGACGTGCCCGCGTCCGGTTCCGTCAACGCCATCGTGCCGCCCCACTCGCCCGAATACAATTTGAGCAGGAACCAGTCTTTCAACTGTTCGCTGCCGTGATTTTCAATGAGGCGCCCCGCGCCGCTCGCGCCGCCTAGATACATGCAGGCCGACGTGTTGCCGCTGTTGAACAACAGGAACGCCGCCGCATACAACGTCAGCGGAAACTGCTGGCCACCCTTTTCGTAGGCCACATCCGGTGCGAACCACCCGCCGTCGCGGAATTGCCGCCAAATCGCGTGCATGGCTGGCGGCGCGGAAACTTGCCGCCCGTCGAATCGGGCGCCTTCTTGATCCATGACCTGAAAAGCGGGCCAGAAGACTTCACGCGCCATCTGATCCGCGGTCTCCAGCGCAAGATCGAACGTTTCCTTCGAGTGATCCGCGTAATAGGGGAAACGGCAGAGGCTTTCAACATCCAATACCTCATACAGCATGAATCGGATATTGCGCATATTGACCAGCATTTCATCCATGATTGTCCATTGCTCCCGGGGTGCGTCCCGCGCACCCGTTCAACCGCACTTTGTTTGCCCGTTTTGGAGGGGTAGTCTAAAGATCTATCCAAACGCAATCAACCTTGCGATCGGTCCAGAAGTCCCCGTTCCCGCCTGCTTTTCAAGTCATGGCCGGGCAAGCGTGTCCCGTGCTCGCGATAACGCGGGTTCTCCCCACAGCGCCGTTTGGCCGGGCCATTCACAGTCCGCCCGTAAAATCAGCGCCATGCGTTTATGCGCATGGGCATGAAGCGGAACAGACACCTCGATCCATGAATCGGCCTCTTCGACACATGCCGACCATACAAGGCCCGTCGAATCGTTTTCAGCGGCTTCCACGGAAAAAGCCACGGGCATGCCGCCTTTCCCAACGCCCAAAAAGGCGCGGAACGCCGATTCCGGCGGAATTGTCAGGTCGAAGCGCAACGCGGCGGGCGTGGTCATGGCCAGACAGGAGAGCGAACGATCTCCGATTCGATGGGTGCGAACCTCCACGCCGGATTCAGCGGGCGGCATGCCGGAAATATCCTGGATCACGGCGTCATGAAAATGGTCGTCCAGCCGGTAGGGTTCTTCCGGCCGGGATTGCGTGGCGGCGCATTCCAGGACGCGCCGCCATGCCGCATGCACGCCGTCGTTGTTTGGAAATCGCCGGTATAAACGCGCCATTTCATCAACCGCGGCGGCGTCCGGGCCGGCCATTTCGAGCGCGCGCGCCAGCGCCCACGCCCATTTCCCCACATAGTGATCCGTGTGCTGTCCGTGCTTTTCCAACGAGTCGTTCCAGCCGATCCGGACCAGATCCCGTTCCATCGCCGCGGCAAGCGCCGGATCGTCCGGCGCCGCTTCGAGTTCACGGCGGCATAAAGCGGCCGCAAGCGTATAATGGCCCCCCTTCATCAGGGCGCGGCACAGATTCCATCGCAGGGCAAGGTCGTTCGTTCCGGGGGCAGCTCCTTTCAACAGACGCGCCATCTCTTCCGGCTCGTCGAACGGCCGGAATTCGGGCAGGCGCGCACAGCGGTAGACGGCCGTGTCCCAACGCCCTAAAAACAGGCGTTTATCGAATGCGATGCGGCGATTGGCCAAGTAACGCTCCAAAATGGCCGCGCGGGGGATCGCGCAATCCGCGTTCCAGAGTTCATGGACAACCCAGACGCCGGAACCGTTTTCGATGGCGCTTTCGATATCCGCGAATTCATCGTGGAGCGCCGCTTGTTGTTCGACTGTGACGCGGGGCAGGGCGGGATCCTGATTGGCCTCGAAATTGACCTGCGAAAAAGCGGGATGCCAAAGGATCCGTTCATTTCGCTTGATGTTCGCCTGAATAAAACGAGCGGCCGCCCGTCCTTCCGATCGGACCGGCCAGAACGCGGCGGCGATACCCGCGATGCCCATGGAGACGATCAGGGTTCCCGCAAGCATCAAACGCAAACCGGGCCTGCGCAGGCCGGCGATGCCCGCCCCCGCCATGAGATAAAGCGCCGGCGCGCTGTAAATTACGTAGCGAAGCTGAAACGCCGGCACGATCAACAAACTGAACAGCACGTTCAGCGCGCCCGGTAGCGCGTACCATGCCACAAGAAACAGCGCCGTGTCTCCTTCCCGCCGTGGACGGCACAGATAGGCGAATGCGCCCCCCAAGGCAATTACCGAATGCAAAATCAAGCATAGTGCAAAAAGAGGCAGGGAAACCGGGGGCAGACCCGCGAACAAATCGGACGGGGCGCTCAGACGCCGGTAAAACACGAAGGTGGCCAGATAAAACGCATCCATGCACAGCCATGCGGACGCCATCTCCGTCCAATGGGCGTACAGCGGCGGCTGGCCGGGATTGCTCCACGTCAGCACGAGCACGCCGAGCGGAACCATCGGCAGGGCATTCGCAGCCCCCCAACCCAGGAGCCATCGGAAGGGGCGGCGGTGGCGCGCCAGCAGAAAAATGCCCTCGGCGCCGATCAGCCAGAGTCCGAAAAGATGTGTCCACATGAGCAGCGCGTTCGCCGCGAGGTGAAGCGCCCACCACCCCTTGCCCCCCCGGTACAATGCTTTGTACAACGCATACATGGACACGAGTCCAAGCAGGGCCATCAAGCCGTAGGGACGCAACTCCTGGGCGTAGTAAATCTGCAAGGGGGACAACGCACAGCAGCATCCCGCGATGAGCGCGGCCCAGGAACCGAAAAGTTCCCGGCCAAAGCCATAGGTCATGAGGACGACACCCATCCCGATGAGGACGCTCAGCCAGCGCATTCCCTCGACGGTTCCCGCCACATGGTGGTACCAGAAATATTCCAGCACGAAATAAAACGGGACCATGTCGCGGTTGGCGTCGTCCGATCGCAGCATCCACGCGGACAGGCTGGGCGACTCCATCATCGGCTTTGCCCAGTGGGCTTCGTCGTACCAGAGGGATTGCCGATCCAGGGCGGCGGATCGCATCCAAAGCGCCACGACCGCCACAAGAACGATTAGAATCCCGTGCATCAGGCGGTCAGCCATGGGGGAAATTCCAAATACAGTTTGTGGGCGCCGTGACGCCGCGTGCGTTCGACATGTTTGCCGGCCGTCCCTTCCATGGTTATTATACAGGCCGTCAATCCCGATTCACTATCGGATCTCGCCGGTCCGGTTCCATGCGGGCGGCAGCACACGGAGGAAGACCTGTTGAAACGATTGATCCTTGGCGCAGTTTTGGCCGTTGGTGCGGCCGTCGCAATCTTCATGGCGCTGAAAATCCATGCCGATCGCCATTTTTACGAGGGCTACGATCCCGATGCGCCGTTGAATGCGTATGCCTCCGAACCGGAACCCGTCGAAGGGACGGTCAATGCTTTTGGCCAACAAACGCCCGCGCGTTACCGGCGCCAGCGCATCGAAATAGACGCGCGGCCCGGCGAGCGCGTGCCGGCCATCCTGACGCTGCCTTTTTCGGCGGACGGGCCGGTACCTGTCATTGTGCTTCTGCACGGCAGCCACCAGGAAAAGGAATTTGTGGAAAAAATCTGCACGCCGTTCAACGAGGCCGGATTCGCCATGATCTGTTTCGACCAATACATGCGGGGCGAGCGCAAAGTCGAGGGCGGAGTGACGACCATGGCGCTGGCGGTTCGTGCGCGGTGCTGGAAAACCGTCCACGATGCGCGCCGGCTGATTGACTATCTCGTGACCCGTCCCGATATCGCCCGCGATCGCATTTATCTGGTGGGCGCCAGTTACGGGGCCATTACGGGAACGGCCTTGCTCGCCCAGGAGAAACGCATCAAGGCGGCCGACCTTGTTGTGGGCGGGGGCAATCTGCGGTTGTTGTCCAAGGCGCCCGAAGTGCGGCGCGAATTGCCGGGCTGGATACTGCCGTTGGCGGGACCGCTGCTGGCCTTTGTCTTGGCGCCGGCCGAACCCCTCGTTCACGCTCCCGCGACCGCGGGTATTCCCGTCCTGATGCAGAACGGCTCCAAGGACGGCGTCGTCATTCCCGAATCGGGCAAGGCCCTGTTTGCGGCTTTGGGCGAACCCAAGGAAATCCGCTGGTATCCCGTCAACCATCCCGACCGCGAAGAGAAGGGCGAGGAAGTCATCAAGATGCTCATGGATGGGCTCGGTTGGCTTGTGCAGCGCGATGCAGCGCGGTAAAAAAGGAGGCTCTTCCGGTTTTGGCGATCTTCAGCTCCCCTTCGGGAATAGGCGCCCTCTGTAGTAGGGATATTGTTGCAACGCCATGCGATTCGACACGGCAGGTCTCCTCGCCGGGAAGGGGCGGCTTTTGTAGCGGGGATGGATTCTTCGCAAGACGCCGCAAGTATCCCATTTCCCCGGATGGGAAAAACACGAATAGCCGCGAGTGATTACCCGCAGGCTGGAGTTTGTACATTTTCGTCCGATGGACTTTATGCATAACCGATGAGGACACCCCTCGCATGGGGTCGTGCGAAGGGCAGGTTGGTCCTGCTTCTTCGCCGGTTTCTTTGCTTCACATGGGGTCGTGCGAAGGGTAGGTTAGTCCCGTAGGGACGGTTTGACCATAGCCCAGGAGGAATTCCTGGGACACGGGAAAAAACCAAACGATAGTCCCGTAGGGACGGTTTGACCATAGCCCAGGAGGAACTCCTGGGACACGGGGAAAAACCAAACGGTAGTCCCGTAGGGACGGTTTGACCGTAGCCTAGGAGGAACTCCTGGGACACGGGAAAAAACCAAACGATAGTCCCGTAGGGACGGTTTGAC
>DAOTMJ010000064.1 GCA_035450225.1 Candidatus Hydrogenedentota bacterium | reverse complement strand
GCTGGGTTCAGAACGTCGTGAGACAGTTCGGTCCCTATCCGTCGCGGGCGTAGGAGATTTGAAGGGAAGCTGCCCCTAGTACGAGAGGACCGGGGTGGACGGACCTATGGTGTTCCGGTTGTCACGCCAGTGGCAGCGCCGGGTAGCTATGTCCGGAAGGGATAAGCGCTGAAAGCATCTAAGCACGAAACCCATCCAAAGATAAGATCTCCCATGACCTTCGGGTCACTGAAGAGCCCATGAAGACTACGTGGTTGATAGGCTGGAGGTGTAAGCGCCGTAAGGCGTTCAGCTTACCAGTACTAATCGCTCGTGAGGCTTGGCCTAACATTGCGGCACGTGGGCAATAGGCGTGCCGCGCCATCATCACGCGCTTGAAATGCGGTTGTTTGCGTTATCCTTGCGTTCGCTGTCACAGGTTTTTGCCGGTGGCTATAGCGGTGGGGTCACACCCGTTCCCATTCCGAACACGGTCGTTAAGCCCACCAGCGCCCATGGTACTGCCCGGGTAACTGGGTGGGAGAGTAGGTCGTCGCCGGCTCAATTGGAAGCCCCGCGGTTCGTTTCGACGAATCGCGGGGTTTTGTTTTTTCGGAATGATTTTTCCAAAACGTACCGATTTTTTGAAATCTTTCCCCCGGGTCCCGCCATTCTAGCGAGGGGCAAAGAATCGGGGATTTTTCTCGACAAATCGCTGTACGAGTGTTTCAATGAACGAACGTTTCCGTTGTTTCATGTACCGCCAGCCGAGTAGGGAAACTCCCAAGGCCCCCAGCGTGTCAACGATCAGGTCCCACATCGTGTCTGTCAGCCCCGACAAATCGCCGCGCATTGGCTTCTGCATGTTGGTCCCAAAGAGTTGATCCATGGAGAATTCGAATATTTCCCAGATGGCGCCCATGGCCACGGCAAACAAAAACGAAAAAAAGGCAACGAATTGTGGATGCAGATGGACATCAATCCGCTCATCCTCATTGAGGATGAAGACGAGTAAAAAGCCGAGAAGGCCGAGGAGCATACCGGAATTAAAATGGAGGGCGATGTCCCACCACCAAATCCGCTCGTAGAACATGCGCACTTCACCCAGAAACACGGCAGCAAACGCGAAAACGATTGTAAAAGCCTGGATTTCGGGGGGAATATTCACCGGAAGCCGTCTGTGAAGCAGTATCGGCGTCATGGTTAACGCCATGAGCATAACGACCAGACAAACGGATAACCAGATGCCTTCATAAACGAGGAAAGGCAATTCAACCGCCATAATCAACAACAGAACTGTCACCGTTATTCGATGGATGCGCGCAACGATATCATTTTCATCTTTGGCCGGCGCCGTTGCAGATTCCTTGTTCCTGAAATTTTCATCCATGTCGCGTTCGGCGTTGTCTTTGGGTTTTTCAGAAGCAACAAAAGTCCTTTGGATGGCCGATGTGCGGATCCGTTGTCAACGGGGTTTTCCTGTCTTCATTCGGATATCGGCGTTTGTCCGTGGACGCATAAAGGCGTTTGTCGTCAAAATGTTGAAATCCGTTGAACATTCATGAATTGCCCGGTGCGGCGATCATTTGTTCAATGGCTTGGCGCAATGCCGGGTTGGCGGCCAGCGCTTTTTTGAAAAAGTCCACGGCGCGGTTTGTTTGGCCGCCGGCCAGCGCGATTTGTCCCATGTTGAGGGCCGCTTCCGCCACCATATCCGTATGGCGCTCGTCCGGGGTGATGCGCAGGACCGTCTCGTAATGCCGCGCGGCTTGGGCGTAATCCCGGCGGCCGGCCAGGATGCGCCCGAGCGAGAGGTGCGCTTCGAGTTCTTCATCCCAAAACGGCTCATTGCCGCCTGGCCCAAGGGGGCCTTTCTTTTCCTTGTATAACGCGACCACGGCCTCGTAGTGCCGTTTGGCGCCGGGAATGTTCTTGGAAATGTCCTGATAGGTAACGGCCAAATTGAAATGGACGCGCGACGATTTAGGGTTTTTGGCGAGCGTGTCGCGGAAGAGCGTTTCGTTGTCGCGCCAGTCGTTGTTTCGGATCGCCGTCATGGTCAACAACGCCGGAATGGCCGCGCAAACGCCGGCCAGAACGGCCCGTCGCGGCCAGGGATGGGTCAACAGCGGTTCAGTGAGGCACGCGAGTGCACAAAGAAAACCGGCCAAAGGCACATACATCCAGTGTTCCGCCATCGGGGCGTTCAAGGGGATGAGACCCGAAATGGGAAACCATGCGATGAGAAACCATCCGATTCCCAAGGCGACCAGCCGGCGGCCGCGCCACAGCGCCCAGAAGAATCCCGTGATCATGGCCAAGAGCAACAGGGCGCCGATGGGCGCCACCATGAGTGGAGTATGATCGAGCGATCGTTCCATGTGCAACCCGGTCGGGATGAAAATCAGTTTCCAATACCAGGCGAAGGACTGGCCGCATTCGATGATTCGCTGTCCGAACGTCGAAGGGGGCGGCGGACTCGATGCAAAGCGAAGAACGGTGCTTCGCAATACGGCATAGGTCACGAGAATCACGAACCAAAGGCCGATGGGGATTGCGCGACGAAAACGAAGGTTCTTCGTGGTTTTTCCATCAATCGGGCGAAGCAAGACAATCAGGACCAGCAGGAACGGGAAGATCATGGCGGATTCCTTGCACATCAGGGCGGCCGTGAACGCAAGGGAGCCGCCGATGATGCCCGCCCAACGCTGTTGCGCGGTTTCGTCGCGCAGGGAAAGCCAAATCCCGAGAAATCCCAGTGCAGCGGCCATGGGATCCGCGCGTCCGCTGATGTAGGCGACGGCTTCCGTGTGCAAGGGATGGATTATGAACAGGATCGGCACGACGGCGCATATCCACGCCGAAGCGCCGAGGCGCAACAAGATTGCGCATAAAAACAGCGCGGCAAGGATATGCCATGCCAGATTGGTCCCATGAAACAGAAAAGGGCTGAGGTCGGGTATAGGGCGTTGCGGGGCATCCGGTGCCGGCGCCGAGTATGAAATCAGAAAATCGGCCATAAAACTCGCGGCGACCAATGGGCGGTAGAAATTGCCGGCGCCGCGGCCGAAAGGATGTTGATCCTCGCGGAACAATTGCCAGAATTCGGTGGGATCTTGGACATGTTTGTTCACCAGCACAGACGAGGCGTCATCCCAGACGAAATCGTTGGTGAATGTATTGGCATAGGCGAGAACACCCGCCAAGACAATCGCCGCCATCAGGGCGGGGACGGGGATGCCCGCTTCTTGGGTCTTGCGCCGATCGTCCATCGAAGGCGTTACTCGGCCATCACTTTCCAGGTTTTTCCGGGGATTTTGAGGTATTCGAGCACCACGCCCTTTTTATTTCCGACAAAATCCACCAAGCGGCAATTGAAAAACTCTTCCCCCTTGCGCACACGGACATTTTCGGTTATCCATGAACTTGTGTCCAACGGATCCCGCACCGTTTGGGAGGCATCGTAAATGGGATGCCTCACGTCAAGGAAGGCATAAATTTCGCCCGTGGCGTTGTCATCGAAAAATCCCTTGATGGTTATATACGGCGTGGTGACTTCCAATTCGGCCCTTTCCTTGAGCCGTTGCATGGTAAGTCCAATGGGCTCAAGGACTTCATAGGCGGAAATGGCGCCCAAAATGAGGAGGAAGCGGTTTTGATCGCGGGCTTTGCGAATTATTTCCTGAATGTCGTAGGTAATCATCCGCAAAGCCTGTTTCCCATTTTCCGATCCTTGGTTCTGCTGTTTGGCCAGCTTGAGATCCGCAACCACCTTGTCGCGAATTTCCATTGTAATATTAAGATTCCTGACATGGGGACCTTGAGCGACAATGGCCTCCAAAGGCTGTAAGACCGGGCGTATTTTCGCGGCGATTTCTTCAGGAGTCGGTGGCGGGGGCGCTTGTTCTTCCGGTGGAGGTGGGGGGGGCGCCGGAGCGCTGCATGCCGCCAACAGCAAAATGATGATTCCACTCACTGCCAACATTTTTTTCATGGTTCGCTCCTCCGGGTAACTGTCATAAGCCTGAACGCATTATAAGCATGAGACATGGAAATATCCACCATTATTTTGTCATTGGGCTTTGCGTCCCGATGTTCGATCATTGGGCCGAAATGGCGGCTACGGCCTTCGACACGACCTCTGAAACGGCCTTGCTCATGGCCGCCGGCAGGGCGCCGTTTTCATTTCGTTCCATGGGCACGCTGGCGGAAAGTGTTTCCGCCCACAATGCCTCGCCTGATTGGGTATCGCGCAGTTCGAGGCGAATCTCGCAATCGGCGGTCCATGGATTGCGGGTTCGATTTTCGTCGAATCGGCGGACTTCGCCCGTCAGTGTCCAATCGGGCAGTGCGATATCCGCGGCATTGCCGACATCCTTGAAGCGTCCGCAGGCGGACAGGGCGTCGGCAAGGGCGCGCGTGACGGTGTCTCGGGGCGATTCGGCCCATTGAATGGTTTCGTCGCCGCCGAGGGTGTAATCCGGCATGCGGTAAGCCACTTTTTGATCGTAGGGGCGCGCGGCCAGCAACGGGCGAATGCCCAAGGATTTACTGCCCGGAGACGCGGTCGTTACGTTTGCACATCCGGTTTCCAGATAGTATCGGGTGACGCGGGTATAGGACGGGGTTGTGCAACCCGCGGCCAACGCCGCCAGCAGAAGAAGGAGGGCATGGCGCATTATCTTTCTCCTCTCGGTTTTCCTTTGCCGCGAATGAGCGACGACGGATCCTGTTGAAGATACTGGGTGAGATCGCGAATGGACTGAAGCGAATCATTCAGGGTGCGCAATGTTTCGCGCAGGTTGTACTCGACATTGTCCGCTTCATGCAGCGCGCGGCGCGACATGCCGTCAATGGTGCGGGCCGATTCTTGCAAGCGTTGGGAGAGCGCCGACATGTCTTTCAAAACCTTGTTGAGGTTGTCCTGTGTGTCGTTGATGTTGAGATCGGCCACCTTGTTGCCCACGGTCCGGACGGTGTCGCCGGTTTCCTTGACCAATCCCCGGACATCCTTGGCAAGCGCGCGAAAATCGTCCATGCCCGCTTCGGCGCGCCCCTTGATGTCGGTCATGGTCTTCGAGGCCTCGTCAACGAAATCCTGGATGCGGACGATCAGAGCGTCCGCGTCATGCAGTAGTTTCGTGATATCGCCTTCCTGCATGTTGGCCATGGCGCTGCGGATTGTTTCGGAAATCTTGTTGACATTGTCGAGCGCGCCCTCGATTTGGGTACTGAGCGATTTGACCAGCGACTTTTCCGCCTCGATCTGGCTTCCCGGCGGCAAGATGGGGGCATTGGGATCGCCTCCGCGGAGCGATATGCACATCGTGCCCGTGGCGAGACTGTACATGACCAACTGCGCCTTGACCCCTTGGCGCAATTTTACCTTGTCCGCCGTAATCAGAATTTCACAATGCGGTTTGTTCGAGTCGGTCACATAGATGTTGTCCACCGTTCCCACCGGCACGCCGAGATACTCGACGATTCCGCCTGATCCGAGGCCCAGGATGGACTCGTCGAACTCTACCCAGTAGGGAATCCGAACCTCATTCTTGTAGCCTGAAATGATGAGCACGCCGGCGACGATAATCGCCGCGCACACCACCACGAACAAGCCCACTTTCGTCTTCTGTGCCCGCGTTGCCACGGTTGAGTCCTCCGTTATGCGTTGCGCTGCATGATGAAATCGTCTGCGCGCCGGTCGAAAAATTGCCGCAGACGCGGAACGTCCGCCGTTAGCGCCTCGTTCAGCGTTCCCAAAAACACGGCTTTCCCACGATCCAGCATCAACACGCGATCGGCCACCTTGCGAATGGAATCCAGCTCGTGTGTCACGATCACGAACGTGATGCCGAGCAATTTTTTCAGGGTCAGCACAAGGTCGTCCAGTCCCGACGCCATGATGGGATCAAGCCCCGCCGATGGCTCGTCGAAAAAAACCACGGGCGGATCGAGCGCAAGGGCGCGGGCAAGGCCGGCGCGTTTTTTCATGCCGCCCGACAACTCATCCGGCATGAGATGCTCCGCGTGCGCCAGCCCGACGAGACTCAGTTTGAGACGGACGACCGCCCCAATCAGATCTTCGCTCATGTTGCCGTATTCCCGCAGCGGAAGCGCCACATTGTCGCCGACCGTCATTGAATTGAACAGTCCACTCGATTGAAACGCGATTCCAAAGCGACGCTGGATTTTGGAAAGTTCGTCTTCGTCCGCGGCGGTGATATCCTTGCCGAAGAACGAGATGCGGCCCGATGTCGGCCGCAGCAGGCCGGTCAGATTTTTAAGCAATGTCGTCTTGCCGCAACCGCTGCCGCCGATAATGACGAAAATTTCGTTGCGTCGGATTTTGCACGAAATGCCGTCCAACACCAATGTCTCGCCGTAATGCGTGACGATGTTTTCGACTTCGATGAGGACGTCGTTTTCGTTTTCAAGCATGTCCGTTCATTCCAATATATAGTAGAAAATCGTCGCGAACACGATATCAATTACAATAATGAAGAAAATATCCATGACCACGGCGCGGGTAGTCATTAGTCCGACGCCGCGCGATCCGCCCGTCACGCGGAAACCGTTGTGGCAGCCGACCAGCACGATCATGATGGCGAACGCCAGCGCCTTCAACATGCCCTGCGAAAGATCGGACAGGGTGGCTGCCTGAATGGTTTGGTTGAACCAGTTGTCGGGACGGAACCCCATGAACAGAATACCCCAGAAAGCGCCGCCCAGAATGCCGGAGAGCAGACCCAGCGCCACGAGACACGGCATCACGACCAGCAACGCCAGAATTTTCGGCGCCACGAGAAATTGCGCGACATTCAGTCCCATGCCGCGCAGGGCGTCAATTTCTTCCTGCACCTTCATGGTGGCCAGTTCGGCGGCAATGGCCGCGCCCGTGCGCGCCGAAACGACGGTGGCGGTCATGACCGCAGCCAGTTCCCGGGCAAAACCGATCATGATAAGGTCGGCGACAAATATGCCGAGTCCATATTTGGCGACCTGCGCCGCGGAAAGCATCGCGATGATTACGCCGAGCAGAAAGTTCATCAGGCAGGTGATGCGGACCGCGCGCACGCCCATCTCGTAGATTTCGTCAATCCACAGTCCCCACCGGAAGCCGCGGCCTTCGAACGGCGCGATTATTACCCAGTAAACGGCGTCAACCAACAAATTTACGAAGTCGAAAAATTCGCCCGCATACTTGTAGGTGCGCCCGCCGATTTCCTCGAAAAATTTCTCTTCAATCCGATCCGGTTTGTCGGCGACGGCCAGGCCCGGTTCGATCAAATCCATCAAGTCGGCGACTTCGCCGGTGTGGCCTTCACAGCGCAACGAGGCATGATGGGCGGCCAGATGGTTCGCGATGGCCACAATCCATGCGCCGCCGCGCGCGTCCATGTGTCGCGTTCCGGTAAAATCGAGCACCACGGTCTCGCCGCGTCCAATGGATTGGTCGCGAACAGAATCCAAGAGGGCGCGGCCTGATTCCTGATTGATGGTTTCGGGACATGAAATGCGCCGCACGTTCATGAACCGCCCCCGGCCAACGCTTCGAATTCATCCTCGGTAAGGATTGCCACGTTTAATTTGCGCGCTTTTTCCAGTTTTGATCCGGCGTTTTCGCCCACGATCAAATAATCGGTTTTAGCGCTTATACTCGATGTGGGTTTGCCGCCGAGCCGCTTGATGCGTTCGTGCATTTCGTCGCGCGAGCCACCGCGCAGGGTGCCTGTCACGACGAATGTTTTGCCCTCAAACGGGCGCGGCCCTTCGGGGACGACCCTTTCCTCGCGCATGTTTACGCCGCGTTCCCGCAGTTTGGCGATCAAGGCCCGGTTTTCCTCGGTATCGAAGAAGTCACGGATGCTGGCGGCCACGACCGGCCCGATCTCCTCAACCTCTTGTAATTCTTCCAATGAGGCGGCCATGAGGCGATCCATGGAATCAAAGTGACTGGCAAGCACCTCGGCAATGTGTTCACCGACGTGGCGAATACCAAGGCCGGCAATCAAACGGCTCAATGGCCGCGATTTGCTTGCCTCGACGGCGGCGGCCAGATTGGCCGCCGACTTTTCACCCATGCGCTCGAGTTTCGCGAGAGCAACGGGTTCAAGCCCATAGAGATCCGACGGATCGCGGACCCATCCGTTGTCAACCAGTTGGTTGATCAACGCCGGGCCGAGACCTTCGATATCCATCGCCGCGCGGCTTGCGTAATACTCGATGCGTCCCTTAATCTGGGCCGGACATGCCAAGTTCAGGCAACGCAGAAAGGCGCCGTCGGGATCCTTGTGTACTTTGCCCCGGCAGACGGGGCAGGTTTCCGGCGCCATAAAGGGATGTGCTTGTTCGTGACGATCCTCCGGGACGTACCGAATAACTTGGGGAATAATCTCACCCGCCTTTTGCAATTCCACCATATCACCGACGCGGAGATCCTTGCGGGCAAGGTCCTCGAAATTATACAGGCTGGCCCGCTTGACGATAGTGCCCGCGAGAGGCACGGGTTCCATTTCCGCCACGGGCGTCAAAATGCCCGATTTGCCGACCTGCACGGTGATGTCCAACAGTCTCGTCCGCGCGATCTGCGCGGGAAATTTGTACGCGATGACCCAGCGCGGCGATTTCGCGGTCGCACCGAGGCGCCGCCGATGTTCCGCCGAATCCACCTTGACGACCATTCCGTCCGTCTCATAGGCGAGTTCGACGCGCTTCGTTTCCCATCGGGCGCACGCGTCCAATACTTCCTCGATAGTCGCGCAACGCTGTGCATGGGGACTCACCGGCAACCCGTAACGGCGCAGTGCTTCAAGGGTCTCCCAATGCGACAGGATCGTCGTGCCTGGCAGGGGCGCCACGTCGTAGGCCAGCAGGTCCAGGCGACGCCGCGCCACTTGCCTGGGATCCAACAGTTTCAGCGTTCCGGCGGTTGCGTTACGCGGATTGGCCAGTGGCGGTTCGCCCTCCTCCTCGCGCAAGCGGTTGAGCCGTTCCAACTCATCGCGACGCATGTACACCTCGCCGCGCACTTCGATACTCGGCGGATAATCGCCCTGCAGTTTGAGTGGCAACGAACGAATCGTCCGCACGTTTTCCGTTACGTTGTCGCCCCGCGTACCATCCCCGCGTGTTGCCCCGCGGACCAAGATTCCGTTTTCATATCGCAGCGAAATGGCGACGCCGTCAATCTTGAGTTCGACCACGTACAAAGGTGTTTCCCCGCCAAGGCCCCTCCGCACGCGTTCATCGAACGCGCGTAGTTCGCCCTCGTTGTACGTGTTATCAATCGAAAGCATCGGCACTTCATGCTCGACCGTCTCGAAACCTTGCAACGGCGATCCGCCGACACGTTGCGTGGGTGAATCGGGCGTAATCAATGCCGGATATTGCGCCTCGATGGATTCCAACTCCCGCATCAGGGCGTCGAACTCGATATCCGTTATTTCGGGTGCGGCTTTTTCGTAATACAGCCGCGAATGCCGTTCGATTTCCGCCCGAAGCATTTCGCACCGGCGGCGCACTTCCGCCGACGGTTCTGTTCTCCCTTCGCTCATGGCCTGCATTATACCGATTATGGGCTTGCACTTGTCCAGATGGCTTCCGGGCAGGGCGATAGGGATCGAGACAAGAAAAAATGCCCCGACCGCGAATCGAACGCGGGTCTAATCCTTAGGAGGGACTTGTTCTATCCACTGAACTATCGGGGCATGGAGAATCCACGCTGTAACGGGCTTTTTTACACGATTGGACAACCGGGAGACTTCTTCATTATGTGGTGGCAATTCCACGGAGGGCCAATCCCTTTTGATTGTCTGATGTGTTGCAGAAGCCGATCAAACACTATATAGTCTTCTGCTCAAAGGATACGCAAAAAGCACGGTACGGTCAACTCTTACCGCCTTGTCATATCCGTCTTTCCAAGGAGGTAATACCCACGTCAGGCTTTTTCTGCAGAATTTTGAGGGAAGGGATGTGTGTCCGGGGGGGCCCAAATTCACCAATACCGGCAGGAGTGTTCGCATAAGCCGGCGTGGATGGAGTGTAGCCCGATATGCTGCACTTAAAAGTGTTTTTATTGAAATATTGCTTTGTCGCATTTTAATAAAACCTTTGACAAAATAACCATTCCGTGCTAAAATGTAATTGGTTGGTTCTGGATGTTTGAAATGGATGGGGTCTGTGGAGTGGAATTGCAAAAGCGGTCAAGCAGAAAATCGTTTTAAGGTGTGGCGTTTTGGCGGGACGTGGTGTGAGTGTGTCATAGTTCTGTACCGCATGTGTGTTGCGGATGGAGTGTGGGAAAGTAAATCGTCAAGCGAGTCAACTATTCGGAGGATCGGCAAGATGATGCAGGGAAGAAAGATTTGGGTAGGCGGCGCAATGTCCGCGGCTGTCGTATTGGCCGCGATGGCCGCCATGACGGGGCTGTTCACGCTGCAAACGGCGTCGGCGCAATCGTTGGCGCTCGTTGCGAAGGCCGACGGATCGTATATCCGCGGCATCGTGACGAACGAATTGACAGGCAATCCGATTGCCGGAGTGAAGGTGGAACTGGCCACGGCCTTGAAGGCGTTGGACAATACGGTGACGGATGCGCAGGGCCGCTATTCGTTCCCGACGGCTGCGCGGCCGAATTCGACAACCGAAGGCAATAGGTACGACCTGACCTTCGCGATAAGCGAGTTCAAGCCGGGGACGCTGGATGGCGTGGTCGCGTCCACGGCCAACGCAAACATCGCGTTGCGTCCGCTGGGCGTGACGGCGCCGGGCCAGCCCATTGCGCGCAGCGGGCCCCGCAGCGTGTACATCGAATGGCCGGCGAATCCCGAATACAACCTGAAGGGCTACAACGTCTACCGCCAGCAGGTTGCCGCACCGCCCGAAGACTTGGATTGCAACGATTATATTCCGCAGCCGATCGGCGAGCTTGTGAAGCTGAACGGAACCGCGGGCAACGTGTACAGTTCGCTGATCACGGGCACGGAATACGTGGACACCACGGTCCAGAAGGGCCTCTACTACATTTACAAAATCCAGGCCATCAGCGGCGGCGACCGTCCGAGTGACTTGAGCAGGTCGCCGTTCTCCTGTCCGCCGGCCAAGGGCGATTTCCTGGCGATCTTCTTCCCGGATGTGTACGTCCAGAGCACGGGCCTGTTCCTGTGGGAATTGGTGCCCGGCCAGTCGCCGTTTGTGCGGATTCCGGTGTCTTCGCGCTGCGCGTACGACATCGTCACCTCCGGCATGCAGATCAAGGCGGAGTTGCCCGCGACGCTTATCAATCCGGATGGATACGTCATCGAGGCAACGGGTGTGACGGCCGCCATGGCGGGCGCGCTGGAAACCAATCTTGTCGCGTCGCCGAACCCGGATGTGCTCGATCTGCTCATTGCCAATGCCAGTCTCAATGCGCAGAACCTGTATGGATCCGGCGATCTGTTCAATGTTTATGTGAAGACCAAGGTTGTGCCGCAGGATACCTGCGGACCGCTGCATCTGTTGGACGAAGAGATCGTGGGCCCGCAAAACGGCGTGCGCGTGTACGACAACTCCGTTCCGACACCGCTGAAGGTTGACGTCGAATTGAAGGACGGCGTGCTCTGCAAGGGCGGCGGTTGCCTACACGGCGACGTGAATCTGGACGGCGTCGTGGACATGGACGACGCGAGCGATATTCTGAAGATTTGGGTCAAGAAGATTCCGGCGCCGCAGATTTGCTGGCCCGATTCCGGCGACATCAACCGCGACGGTTATGCGGACGCGGCGGACTCGACGCTGATCCAGCGCTGGCTGGCCGGTATGTCCATCAATCCGACGGCCGCGAAGGAAGACTTGGCCCTGACGTCGTTCGCGGTGGCGGGCGCCGAAAAGGTCGCCGCCAATCCGCTTGTGGCGGTGGGTCTGGCTGTCGGCGATCCGGGCGAGACCGTGACCGTGCCCGTAACGATGACCGGCGCTGCGCCCACGGCGGGCTTCGAGATGACCATTGCGTTCCCGGCGGGCGATGAAGGCCTGACCTATGTTCAAGGATCGGCGACGCTGGGCGCCGCCCTCGCCGGATACGACATCGCCGAGAATTCCGGCGAGACGGAAGAAAACAGTGCGAACGGCTGGGTCAGCATCGCCGTCAGCGGAGCGGAATCTCAGGGCAAGGCGGGAACGATTGACTTGGTGACGCTGCAATTCACGATCGGCGCCAACGCGACGCAGGCCATGCCGCTGGTGTTGGTCAGTTTCAATCAGTTTGACCAGTATGGCCACACACCGCGCCAGACCGATCCCCTTGTGCCGACCAAGGACGACGGCCAGGTCATTCTGAAGGACGACACGATTGAAGTACCAAACGTGCTCGGCCTAACGCTTGCCAATGCGACGGCGCGTATCGAAGCGGAAGGTTTGGTCGTCGGCAACGTCACGCATGCGTACGGCAACGCCGCCGCGGGCGATGTCGAAGCGCAGACGCCGGCCGCCGGCACGCAGGTTGCTCCCGGCAGCGCTGTCGATCTGGTGATTTCCGACGGGCCGGTTCCGACGACGACGCTGACCGTGAACATTTCGCCGCCGGAAGCGGTCGCGGCCGGCGCCATGTGGCGTTTGAACGGCACGCAGTATCGCCCAAGCGGCGAGACCGTTACCGGCTTGATTGTGGGCGACGTGGCCGCGATTGATTTCCTCGCGCTCGATCCGATTGGCGGCGGATGCTTCAATCCCGCTACGATTTGGACCGAGCCCGCGCCGATGAACGTCACGTTGACGGTTGATGCGAATGTGGTCAATGTGGAGTATACGCGCAGCACCGGCAAGCAGGCCGCCAGCATCGGCGGCGACTTGCTGTTGTTCGGCATCGTGGCCTCCGCGCTGCTGGCGTCCGGACGCCGTTCCAAGAAATAAGCCGTTGATTACATCCTAAACGAGCCCCGCGGGCCTTGGGTCCGCGGGGCTTTCGTGTTGGATCGGATTGGGGGACGGATCCGCTTTTCGGCTGCCTCTTCCAAGTTGACCCACCCGGCGCGGATGGCCTACCATGGGCGTTCTTCCCCTTGTCTGGGCAAAAGCGGATATTTTCAATGCGGGTAGTCATCGCGCCGGATTCGTTCAAGGAATGTCTTGCGGCGGCGGACGTTTGCCGTGCCGTCGCGGAAGGATGGCGCGCGGTGTATCCGGACGCGGAATTGGACCTTGTGCCGATGGCGGATGGAGGCGAAGGAACGGTTGACGCCCTGGTGGCGGCCACCGGCGGCGAGAAACGTTTCCGGGTAGTCACAGGGCCGCTGGGCGATCCGGTTGAAGCCGCCTACGGCATTCTTCCATCTCCATCCCCTTCCGGGAAGACCGCCGTCATCGAAATGGCCTCGGCATCCGGACTTGCCCTTGTCCCGCCCAAACGCCGCGATCCCCTCGTGACGACGACCCGTGGAACGGGCGAACTTATCCGGGATGCGCTGGACCATGGCGCGACGACGATTATCGTGGGCATCGGCGGCAGTGCGACGAACGACGGCGGCGCGGGCATGGCGCAGGCCCTTGGATATTCACTAAGCGATGCGAACGGTTTGGAATTGCCGCCGGGCGGCGCGGCCCTGGCGCGTTTGACGCATATCGAAGCCTCGGGCAAGCATCCCGGCCTTGCGCGATGCGCCGTCCGCGTGGCGTGCGACGTGCAATCCCCCTTGTGCGGGTCGGCGGGCGCATCGCGCATGTTTGGTCCGCAGAAAGGCGCTACGCCCGCCGCCGTGGAGGAACTCGATGCCGCGCTGCATCATTTCGCCGGGATAGTCGAATCGCAATTGGGCGTTTCGATTATGCACATTCCCGGCGGGGGGGCGGCTGGCGGTCTCGGCGCGGGACTGGTTGCGTTTACGGACGCGCGGCTGGAATCCGGCGTGGCGATCGTCGCCGAGGCGTGCCGGCTCGGATCGCGCATGGTCGGCGCGGACCTTGTGATCACCGGTGAAGGCCGCATGGACGCGCAAACCGTTCATGGAAAGACGCCGGTGGGCGTCGCACGGCTGGCGCGTGAACAGCGCGTGCCCGTGATTGCTTTTACGGGTGCGCTGGGGTCCGGCTGGAAACAGTTGCACGACGAGGGCATCGCGGCGATATTCCCCCTTGCGGACGGTCCGATTTCGCGGGAAGAATCGCTGGCGCGCGCATGCGAATTGCTTCGGGATCGCGCGGAATCCGTGGCCCGTCTGTGGCGTCTTGCCAAAGGGGGGGCGCATTGAACGAAGCGTTTGCGGCAATTCCCTTTGCGGATCGAACCGCCGCCCAGCAACGGATTGCGGCTCTCTTCGCGGCGTCCCCGGCGGAATGGGAGGAAAGTCTGGCCGCGGCAATGGAAGGCGCTTCGGATCCCGACACGGTATTGGTCCGGTTGCAGCGTTTTGTCGAATGTCATCCGGATCCGCCGAAAGAAGTTGCGCGTATGGGGTCAGAGCCTCGGTATGCCCGCCTGATGTGTACCCTCTTCGACCAGAGCCATTTTCTGACCGACATCCTGTGCCGTTGGCCTGAACATGCGGCGTGGCTGTTCGAGGAAGCGGATTTGAACACAACGCCGTCGCGGTCGGCGCTTGTTGACGACTTGTCGGCACAAATGGCCGGCTGTGAATCACCCGATCAAGCCGCGCGCATTTTGAGGGTGTTTCGCCAGCGGGAAATCCTGCGCATCGCCACACGCGACATCGTTGCGCGCGCGTCCGTCGCGTCGTTGACGGAGGATTTGTCGAATTTGGCCGACGCCTCGCTCGAAACAGCGATCCGGTTCAGCACACGCCGTCTCGAAGAACGGTTTGGAACTCCGATGGCGGGGTTGGACGGCGAGGCGGCGCGTCCGGTATCGTTTGTGGTCATCGGGATGGGCAAATTGGGAGGGCGGGAGCTCAATTTCAGTTCCGATATAGACCTCGTGTTCGTTTATTCGGAAGACGGCCAAACGACGGGTGGTTCCGAGGACGCGATCAGTGTTGCCGAGTTCTACCAGAAACTGGGCGAACACATTATCCGACTGATTTCGGACCCAACGCCCGATGGTTACGTTTTTCGCGTGGATATGCGGCTGCGGCCGCACGGGCGTCTCAGTCCCTTGGCAAACAGTCTCGACAGCACCGTCTATTATTATGGCGAGTACGCGCAGGCCTGGGAGCGGCAGGCGCTCATCAAGGCGCGGCCCGTGGCGGGCGACATGGCGTTGGGTGAACGCTTCATAGAAGGGACGCGGGTCTTTGCGTTTCCTCGCTATTTCGACGACGAGACGCTCGACGCCATCCGCGAGATCAAACTGCAAATGGAGGCGCAGGTCGCGGGGCGCGGCGAGACCGAAATCGAAGTCAAACTCGGGCGTGGCGGCATTCGAGATGTCGAATTCACGGTGCAGGTGTTGCAGATGCTCAACGGCGGGCGCATGCCGGAGTTTCGCACCGGCAACACGCTCGAGGCGATCCGGGCGCTTGGGGTGCGCGGCCTTTTGCGGCCTTTCGAGGTCACAACGCTCTCCAGCAACTACATTTTCATGCGGCAGGTCGAACACCGGCTCCAGATCGAGGGCAGTCAGCAGCGGCATGTCCTGCCGAACGAACCGGCCGCGCTGGATCGCTTTGCGCGGCGGCTCGGTTATGCCAACGGCGCGTCGTTCATGGCGGACTATCGCGAACGGGCCGAGGCCACGCGCCAAGTACTCGACCGTTTCCTTACCTCGGAAGGTTCGGGGCATTTGTGGACCTACGATCTGCTCAGCCCCCATTCCGACGGGCGTGTCGCGGCGGAGCGGCTGGCGCGTTACGGTTTCAAGGATCCCGTGAAAGCCCGCGCGGAACTGCTGGGATTATCCGTGGGATCGCGTGAAAATCCCTACCCGTTTCATGTCCGGCGGCTGTTTGCGGAAGTCGTTCCGGCGCTGCTCGAGGAGTTGTCCGCGTGCGCGGATCCCGACATGACGCTGGTTCGTCTGAGTCAGATATTGACCAATCTCCAGGCGCCGGTGGCCGTTTACACGACGATGAAAGATTCGCCGGCCATGTGCAAGTACCTTGTCACGCTCGTGTCGAACAGCCAGTATTTGAGCGAGATATTGATACGCGATCCGGGGTTGTTCGATGAATTGGGCACGCGGGACGATCTCGACGCGCCCTCGACGCGCGCGGATTTGGAGGCGCAATTGGCCAGTCTGTCGCAGGCCTACGATTCCGAGGCCGCGCCGTACCGGTTGCGCGACGGCGAAACGATGCGCATCGGCATCCGGGAACTTTTCCGCAACGCGACGGTGGCCGATGTGGGCCGTGAACTGGCGCAACTGGCCGAGGTATGCCTTGGCTATGCGTTGGACCGTGCGCGCCAAGACGTCGAACGGCGATACGGCTCCAGCCATGGCGCGTTTGCGATATTGGCGATGGGCAAACTTGGCGGACGCGAAATGGGGTATGGCAGTGATTTAGACCTGATTTTCGTGTACGACGCGGACGCCACGACCGAATCGGGCATGGCCGCCTCCGAGTATTTCGCAGCCGTTGCCGCCCATACCATGCGCCGCCTCAAAGACGTGACGCGGTACGGATCGCTTTACGATATTGACGCGCGGCTGCGTCCCGACGGCAACAAGGGTATTCTGGCGGTGAACAGCCGCCGCATTGTCGAATATTATGAACAGGATGCCCAGGCATGGGAACGGCTCGCCCTTATCAAGATTCGCGCGGTCGCGGGCGATGCGACCTTGGGAAAGGCCGTCGAAGAACGTCTGCGCGACATCGCGTTCGGCATGGTGCTGGACGCCGGCACGCTGGAACAGATAGAGGGCATCCGGCAGAAAATTTGCCAGAACGCCTCGCCGCTCGATTTGAAAAAGGCGGAGGGCGGTCTCGCCGAAACCGAATTTGCCGTCCGGCTTCTACAAATTCAGCAGGTGGCGCGCATTCCCGAGATCAAGCGGGGGGATGTTCTGGGCGCGCTGGAAGGCCTGTTCCGTTTTCGCGCGATAACCGGCGGGGAATACGAAACCCTCCATGAAGCGTATCTACTGTACCGCCGCATCGAAAACCGCATACGGCTCATGCACGGGCGATCCGACAGCCAACTACCCGCGACGCCCGAAGCCCAATCCGAACTCGCCCAGCGGCTCGAAATAGACACGGACCTTGCCCTCCTCGTGCAGGATCACCGCGTCCGCGTGCATCAGTTATATCTCCGTCTGCTGAAACGCGCCGGCCTTCGCTGAACGCGGACAGGGCCGGCGGATCGGTCCCATGCGCAGTCGAAGCGGCGGGCCTTGTTCGTTTACAATGCGCGCCATGAGGGAAATACCGGCGGATATCATGAGCGTCAGCCAACTGACGCGGCGAATCAAAGGCTTGCTCGAAGCCGAGATCAACTACGTGTGGGTGGCGGGCGAGATATCGAATTATCGTGTCTCGCCCACGGGCCATGCGTATTTCGTGCTGAAAGACGCCGATTCACAGATTGACGCGGTCATGTTTCGCGGGAAACTCCAATATCTACGATTTGAGCCCGAAAACGGTCTCGAAGTCATCCTGCACGGGTTGGTGTCGGTATATGAAAAGCGCGGTTCGTACCAAATTGTCTGCGACGACATGCAGCCGAAGGGACTCGGCGCGCTTCAACTCGCCTTTGAGAAACTGAAAAAGCGCCTTCAGGCTGAAGGGCTGTTCGACGAGGAGCGCAAGAAACCGCTGCCTCTCCTGCCGCGTCGGATCGGCATCGTCACATCGCCGACGGGCGCCGCGATTCGTGACATTCTCAACGTGATCCACCGCCGCTTTGCAAATGTCCATATCCTGCTGTTCCCCGCGCGCGTGCAGGGGCAAGAAGCCGCGCCGGAAATCGTGGAGGGCATCCAGGTGCTCGACGCGATCGGCGTGGACGTCATGATTGTAGGACGCGGCGGCGGATCAATGGAAGACTTGTGGCCCTTTAACGAGGAAATCGTGGTGCGGGCCGTGGCGGCGTCGCGGACGCCGGTTATTTCGGCGGTCGGGCACGAGATTGATTTCACGTTGTGCGATTTCGCGGCGGATGTTCGCGCGCCGACACCCAGCGCGGCGGCGGAACTGGTCGTCCGCGAGCAGCAGGCATTGTCCGAGAAGATCGCGCTGTTGAAACAGCGGCTGGCCAAGTCCCTGCGGGCTGAAATGGAAGGCTTTCGCTACCGCCTGTCGCTTGCCCAGTCCAGTTTTGTTTTTCAGCGTCCGCAGGAAATGATCCGTCAGCGACGGCAACAGTCGGACGAATTGCGCATGCGGCTTGAAGCCGGGATGGCGGAATGCGCATCGGTTTTGCGGTTGCGGCTCGATCGCGCGTCGCGCGCGCTGGCGCTGCTGTCACCCGCTAACCAACTGCGCCGGGCGGCGGAGCGGCTGGGTGTGGCGAGGAACCGGCTTCTCCAATCGGCGGGCAACGCGATTGCGCGTTTTCATGCGCGGCTGCGGCCGTTGCATGCGCGGCTGGAAGCGCTCAGTCCCCTCGCGATCCTGTCGCGCGGCTATGCGCTTGTATGGAAACAGCCGGAAAATGATTTGGTGCGCGAAGCCGGACAACTCGCGTCCGGCGACGCGGTGAAAATACGCTTGGGACGCGGCGGCGCTTCCGCCCGGATCGAAACCATCGAGGAAGAAGCCCATGGCTGAACCGAAATTTGAAAAAGACCTGGAACGGCTCGAACAAATTGTCGAATCGCTGGAATCCGGCGGCCTGCCGCTGGACGACGCGCTCAAACGGTTCGAGGAAGGCATAAAAATCGCCGTCCGCTGCGAAAAAGCCCTTGCCGACGCCGAGCGCAAAGTCGAGATCCTGGTCAGGAATGCAAAGGGCGAAATAGAGGCGCAGCCCTTCGGCAGGGAAGGTAAGGACGAAAAGAATCAAAGCGACCAACAAGAAAGCAGCGAGGAAGACGCGGATTCCGCGGACAAACCGCTTGCGGATAAGAAACCCGCCAAAGATTCCGAAGGCGGGCTGTTGTTCTGAGAACGTGCACGCAACACTTTTCGCAGATCCTCTGAGAAAACGGCGTCTTCAGATTTCAAGGACACAGGCCTTCGCCTTGATGCGACAACGGACCGTACTATTCTTCAAGGCGGATCACTCATTGACCGAGAACCTGAAACGGAATCGTACTAGAGTTCATTTCGAGGATGATTATGGACACGCTGATTCGGATAAAGCGTCTGGCGATTGCGCGGAACGTGTTTTTTACCGAAAAGGCGGAGTGTGAAATGGCTGCAGAATCGTTGACGCCGTAACTCGTGTTCGAGTCCATCGTGAATGCGCCATCTATTTTCAAGGTATTGCGATCCCGCACCCCCCGGACGAGAACGATTGAGAAACTTTATATAATCAAGGGGTTGACCTTTGATGGACTCGATATATACACCAAAGGGAAGATACTGAAAAAGGAAGGAATAGACATATTTTCAGTGCTGTCCAAAATCATTGCTGTCAAAAAGAATTGTAAAAAACCATAATACC
>DAOTMJ010000063.1 GCA_035450225.1 Candidatus Hydrogenedentota bacterium | reverse complement strand
CCTTACCCCCAAGCCCCGCAAAAAACACCTCAAGACTTACTCAACTTCCGTTGAAGGGCGTTTTCGGCGGCGATGAGTTGCCCGCGCTTGTGTTCGAGAACATTCCGCAGGGCGGGGTCGGGCGTGGCGATAAGAAGGACGGCGCGGCTGGATTTTTCGCGTATTTCGACGGCGCCGTCGCGGAACGTCCATTTCACGTCGTGGAGGCCGTCGGCGTCCATGCGGAACACGTCCGCGATGTTTTGCAGGTAGGCGGGCAAGGGGAAACGCCATTTGGCGTTTCGGGGCGGGCCGAACTTGAACACTTTTTCGTCCGGATCCGGAACGTAGTCGAGATCGAGCGCGAACAGGAGCGCGGCGCGGGGTCCGCATACCGAGGCGAGATCCCAGTCGGGTTTGCCCTTGTTTTTTTCCCTTCGTTCGAAGCCGTGGGCGTCGCCTTCGAGGAGGAATTCGTCGAGCATGCGTAATTCGCGCCCGATGCGTCCCAGTTCGTCGAGGGTGTCGCGCCATTTGACGAGGGTTTTTAGGCTCAAATTGAACCAGTAGAGCGACGTAATGCGGGTGGAGACGGCATGATAGGCCTGCATGCGGATTTCGTCGGGAGTGGGGGAGGTGCGCTTGCGTCCGCCGTAGCGTCCCCATCCTTCGTGGGGTCCTTGCGACCATATCGCGCAGGGCATGGGGCGGTTCAATTCCCGGAGCGACCGGCACATGTCGCCGATGGTTTCGAGGGGCGCTCCCCACCCGATGCGCTGCTTGCCCCAGCGATCGTATTTGCGCCATGCGTCCGGCGACGGGGCCGTCACGCGGTAGGCGTCGTAATGCGGGAAATCGCTCAGTCCGGCGTAGTCCCGCCAAATGCGTTCCTCGCTGTGCGTGAGGGTGGTGGCCAGGCGTGTGACGGCGTAGGGATGCAGTTTTTCCCAGACTTCTTGCGGGGGCACGGGTCGGCCGCCGCCGTATTGCGGCTCGCCGAGGAACTCGACGGCGTGGATTTTGGGCAGCATTTCGTCGGTGTCGTAGATTTCCAAGGGGGTCATGGGGCCGAAATATTTGATTGGATATTTTTGATGGAGATCGGTGTCGCTGTAGCCCGGGGCAATCTGAAGATGCGCGGTATTGACGTGGAGGCGTTTGAGGGCTTTAAGGAAGACCTCCTTTGAGATCGGATTGCCGCCTCCGTTGACCCAGCCGCCGGAGATGTCGAAGCGTTCCGGCTTGATGCGCAAATGACCCCAGAGGGCGAAGGTCTCGCCGCCCGGACGCGCCAGCGTCACTTCGACCACGGCATAGGTCAGCGGCAATGGGCCGGTCTTTGCGAGGAAACCGCCGCGGTCGCCCGCCGCAATCGAGGCCAGCCCGCCGAACATTTCGATGGAGGACAGGGGCGGTTGCGGAAACAGGATGCGCGGCTTTTGGGGATCGGCCGGCAGCCACAGGCGGCACGCGGTCATTTTGACGGGATCGTCGCCCGCATTGGCGACATGGACGAACAGGGTATCGGGCTGAATAGCCGATTCCGGGCCGAGGAAAGTGATGGAGGAGATCCAGCAGGCCGGTTTGTCCAGCAACAGGTCCTTCGACAGCCACGGCGTTTCCGGCGGCCCGGCTTCGACATGCGGACGTCCGCCCGATCCGAATGGCGCGGTCCGCCCGTTGAAGGTCCAAACCGTGAGGGCGCCCGGCGGCAGTTCGAGGGTTTCGCCGGGCGTTGCGGCGGGCATGTCGTGCCATGCCCAGGCGTGGCTTGCCAGCAGATCGGCGGGTGTCTTGCCGTCGAACAACACCCGCGTTTCGGCGTTCATGACCAGCGGGGCCGTGCCGTTTGGGGCGTCATGGCGCAGAAACAATTGCACGCGCGCGCCGATGGCCGGTTCCGGATCGTGGGCGTAACGCATGGTGTCCAGCATGAAATGCGGGGCGACTGTCACGCCCGCGACCGCCAGCGGCGGCGTATCCGCGTGAGCCGCAAGGGCAAGGGAAGTTCCCAACGTAAACATGACGGTTCCCCATAGTGTGGATGCGTTCATGTAATTGCCATTCCTCTGTCGTTTTGGTTGCCTGATGCCCATGATTCAAAAACAACTGCGCCGAATCGGCAATCGGCGTGGCCAAGTCATGTGGATGTCATTTGACCCGGTAAACGGCCGCGTTCGGAAGCGCGAAGACACGTTCGAGTTCCGGAAGCGCCGCCGCATTGAAGCCTCCAAGCCGCCGTTCCCATGCGCCTTCCAATATGTACCGGACGCGGTATTGCGAAAGCAACTGCCGCTTGAAGGAAACGTCGTCGCGCTGCTCGAAAAAGCGGCGCGCCATCGTGTCTTTTTCCCAGCGGCGGGTGGTCAGATAATCATGGCCCGTGAAGGTTTTGTTGCCGGCGACGGCGCTGAGGATGGGACAGGTGACCGGCCCGGAAAACACGAGATCGCCGCGTGCGGTGTTTTGTTCGAGCCATTTCATGGCGGCATGCGTGTCGTTGTCGAGATAGTAATCGTCCGATTGCGTATCGAGCCGCGTGAAGAAACGGGCATAGACGATGCCGTTGGACAGGGAACAAGCCAAAACGAACACAATGGCCGCCAGGGCGGCGGTCCGGCGCGGCATCCAATCCAGCCGCAACGGGCCTGCCGCGACCAAAATGGCTGAAACCATGACGAACGAATAAAACGCGGATTCCTCGCCGGCGCGCACCAGCGGGTAGGCTTGCGCGATCAGAAAACCGAACATCCACCAGAGAG
This sequence comes from Candidatus Hydrogenedentota bacterium, assembly GCA_035450225.1. NCBI lineage: Bacteria > Pseudomonadati > Candidatus Hydrogenedentota > Candidatus Hydrogenedentota bacterium. The sequence continues at coordinate 16,861 of DAOTMJ010000063.1, read as the reverse complement.
TCATGAGCAACAGCGCGGGGTCCATCGCGCGGAAGTGGCCGGGACCGGTGAAATACAACAGCGCAAGCAGAAACGGGATGCCGTACCAGATTGCATATTCGAGGAAACGCCCAGGGGGAACCTCGTATCCGCCGGCGCCCAGGGTGTGCGTCACGCTCAGATAGGCGTAGTACGCCACGGCCGGCGCCAGAAACGAACCCGCCAGCGCGAAGCGGCCGATGCGGGACCAGTCCCAACGGCCATCGCGGACATTGAGCACAAGCGGAAACGCGGCAAAGACCAGCGCGATCTCGAAAATCGCGTAGGCGCGCACCATGACGTTCGCCAGCGCGAAAAGTCCGCACCAGACAAACGGGCCCGTTCGTTTTTCGCGCTCGCCCGCCGCCGCGAACGCGAATGCGAGCGCAATGAAGGCGCCTGCCAGCATGAAGTGCGGCTTGTTCATCAGGTAGCCGAAATGGGTCACGCCCTCGATGTCGCGCATGACGATCGGCGGCGCGGCGTGGCCGGGGGGAATCGCCGGCAAGCCCATGTGCCTATACGCCCACCCGATCCATCCGAGTCCCGCCCCGAAGAGGATCAAACCCGATGCCAGCCGGCGTTGGAACACGGTGTCGAGACACTGGGCGGCGAGGAAGTAGATGGAGAAGACCAGCGCAAGCACGGCGGCGATGCGGTGAACATGAAAGATCGCTTCGAGCGACAGGCCGGTCCAGCGCGCGAGTTTGCCCACGATCCAATATTCGGGATGGAAATACCGGCGGGGCAGCGGTTCCGGCGTCAGTTTGTTCTCGAAGAGATGATTCCCTTCCTGCGCCTGCCGGATGAACATGTTGTAGCCGTGGGAATGCAGGGCGCCGCGTCCTATGAATCCCATGAAACGCGTGCCCGGTTTCGCATGGCTGTAGCCGTAACTATACGGAATCGAGCCGGCCAAGACAAAGAACACGGCTATCGCCGCGGGAAAGATCCATTCCCGTCGTTCGATGCGCCGTGTTTTTGTCTCACCGGACATGCCGGCCCTTCCCTGTTCCCGCCGCTGCAAAACCCTGCTGTTCATCGGCGAGTCCGCACGATATTAGATTAAAAATACCCTAGATCTTCCAATTGTTTTCGCATTTCGGGCGTGAGTTCGGCCGGCGGTGGCGGTTCCGATCGGTGCGGCCGTTTCGCGCATTCGGCCACGTACGCGTCGAGCATGGCTTTCAATTCACGCGCCTGGGCCGGATTATTTGCCAGAATATTGTTCTTTTCGCGTGGATCGGCCCGAAGATCGTACAGCGCCTCATACACGGTTGGGCCGAAGGGATCGGTTTTCGCGAAGGTTCCCACGCGGCATTGCGCAATCCACAGTTTCTGCTGTTTGGTGGCCTCGGCGCACCCTTCCGGGGTCAACCATTTCGGCGATGCGATGTATTTGTAGCCGTTGTGGATCAACGCCCGGACATTGCCGCGCGTTTCAAGCATCATTTCGGCGATGATCGGTTTTGAGGGCGGCGCAAAGACCCATTGGCCGTCGCGCTCGACGAACCACGCTTCCCCCGCAAGATCCGTCCGGTCGCAACGCACGCCGAGCGCCCGTGTCAGCGTCGGAAGGAGATCCACCAGTTTCACGCGATCGGCTATCCGGCCCGCCGGCGCCACGCCCGGCCGCCACAGAATCAGCGGCACATGCAGGACCTCCTCATAGACTGTCCAAGCATGCTCCACGAAATCGTGATCGAGAAATTCCTCGCCGTGGTCCGAGGTTATGATGACGATGGTCTTGTCGAGCACGCCCTGTTGGGCCATCCCGCGGAAGAGCGCCTCGATGGCGGCGTCCTGCTCGGCGATTTCGGCGTCATAGCGCAGCACCATGTCGTCAAACCGCGCTTCTCCGGGTCCGAATCCCTGCTTGATCAACTCATGGCAGACCGGCCGTACTTCCTGCATGACATTGATGGGGTTTGGAAACCGTTCTTTCGCGAAACGCAGATAGAACGCGTCGGGCGGCTCGTAGGGATCGTGCGGGTCGAGGTAATGCAGGTACATCATGAACGGTTTGTCCGATGCGTTTCCCGTGAAGGCCAAGGCGCGTTTCGACAAGTCCATGCCCGATCCGCTTGCGCCCCACGGCGTCGGCAGTCGTTCGTAATCGCTGAACCCTTTCGCGAAAACCGGCTCCTCGAAGACCGGCGTATCCGAGAAAAATCCGGTTCGATAGCCGGTTTCGGCAAAAAGTTCCGCGATGTTTTTCCGATCCGGATCGGGCTTGGCAAACCATCCCATGCCCACGGGATTTTCCGAGGGCAACACGCCGGATAAAATCGCCGAAACGGATTCGCGCGTGAAAGTCGAATGCGAGGAGGCCCGCTCGAACACAAGTCCCTGCGCGGCCAGGGAATCCAAAAAGGGCGTCGTGTTGCGATGATAACCATACGCGCCCACGTGGTCCGCGCGCAGCGCGTCAATCACGATGATCGCGACATTGTATCCGGCGGCGGATTTCAGGAGCCGGATCGGCTGTGCGGGTTGCGCGCAACCGGCCAGAACCAATGCGCAGACCGCGCATCCTATTACCATCATGGGCTTATTCATCACGAGGCCAGAGTACCACATGCCGCGATCAATTCCATAAGGCGGAAAAAACCGCGGGTCTTCGGCAGACGCGATGAAACGCCGTAATCATCCTCTCATTCGGCGCGTGTGCCTGCCGTCTGTTGATGGTTCAGACTACATAGGTGGAAGCGGATGTGGAACCGCCGCGTCCGGTCCAATTGGTGTGGAAATACTCACCGCGGGGCTTGTCCACGCGCTCATAGGTATGCGCGCCGAAGTAGTCCCGCTGCGCCTGCAGGAGATTGGCCGGCAGCCGTTCGCTTCGGTAGGCGTCGAAATAGGCAAGAGCCGACCCGAGGGCCGGCGCCGGAATGCCCAGCGTGACGGCGGTCGTGACAACGCGGCGCCAGGCAGGTTGCGCCTCTTCCACGACATTCTTGAAAAAGGGATCCATGAGCAGGTTGCCGAGTTCCGGATTGCGATCGAACGCTTCCTTGATTTTGCCGAGGAATGCGCTGCGGATAATGCACCCCCCTCGCCACATCAACGCGATCCCGCCATAATTGAGGTTCCATCCGTAGGTCTTTGCGGCGGCGCGCATGAGTTGGTAGCCTTGCGCGTAACTCACGATCTTCGATGCATAGAGGGCCTTGCGCAGGTCGTTGACAAACGCATCCTTGTCGCCGTCGAATTTTGCGTCCACCGGCTTGAACACCTTGGCGGCCGCGACACGCTCTTCCTTGATGGCCGACAGGCACCGCGCAAAGACCGCCTCGCCGATGAGCGTCAACGGCTGGCCCTCGTCGAGCGCGGCGATGACGGTCCACTTTCCCGTGCCTTTCTGGCCCGCGGTGTCGAGTATGAGGTCAACAACCTCGTTGCCCTCCTCGTCCTTGTATCCGAGAATGTCGCGCGTGATTTCGATGAGATACGAGTCGAGTTCCGCCGCGTTCCATTCCGCGAAGACTTTGTGCATTTCGGCGTTCGACATGCCCAGCGCCTGTTTCATGAGATGGTAAGTTTCGCAGATCATCTGCATGTCGCCGTATTCGATGCCGTTGTGGACCATTTTGACGAAATGGCCCGCGCCGCCTTCGCCGACCCAGTCGCAGCACGGCGTGCCGTCGGCCGTTTTGGCCGCGATCGCCTGCAATACGGGCTTTACGTGTTCCCACGCGCTTGGCGATCCGCCGGGCATAATCGAGGGGCCAAGGAGTGCGCCTTCCTCGCCGCCCGAAACGCCCGTGCCGATGTACCGGAACCCCTTGCCTTCAAGATATTGCGTGCGGCGAATGGTGTCCGGGAAATGGCTGTTGCCGCCGTCTATCACAATGTCGCCGGGGTCGAGATGCGGAAGCAGAAGTTCGATGAAATCGTCCACGGCCTTTCCGGCCTTGACCATCAGCATGATCTTGCGCGGTGTTTTCAAGTTGGCGCACAACTCCTCGATGCTGTGGCAGCCCACGATGTTTTTCCCCTTGCCGCGGCCGTTCACGAAGTCGTCCACTTTTGACACCGTGCGGTTGAACACCGCCACGCTGAATCCTTTGGATTCCATGTTTAGGACGAGATTCTCGCCCATGACCGCCAATCCAATCAGCCCCATGTCCATCTTTGCCATTGACGCCATTCTCCTTCTTGAGTGCTCCTGCAGGGCGGGCAAACCGAAAAACAACCCGCCAACCTGTTTACAGTCCGAAATCCGCGAGATCCAATCCGCGGGATTTCGCGAACGATCGCAAATCGCTCTGAATCAGTTTCAAACAAGCGCCGACCACCACGACATCGTCCAAGTATCCTACTACGGGAAGGAAATCCGGCACAATGTCGAAGGGATTGATGAAATAGAGCAGGGCCGCCGTGATGGCCGCCGCCGTCTTCCAGGGCACGTCGAATTCCTTCCGCCACCAGGCTTTCAGCATATCGTAAAGCAGCAGAATTTGGCGGCCAAGGTGTTTCCAGCGGACTTCCCGCAACAACGATTCAGCCTTTTGGCGTCCCTTGGCTTCCTTCGCCAGAACATGGCTTGTGTCTTCGCGGTCAATTTCGTCGAGGCTCTCCGCGTAGGCGTTTTCGATGATATCTACCTGCTCGGGAGTCAGGTCCTGCTTGCCTTTCATGATCTCTTTCCGCCTTTTCTGTCGCATGGCGTCCGTTCCTTTGGTTCCTTCCAAACTCCTGAACCCGGTGCCGCCGGGGTTGCCGCAAAGGGGAATTACGATACCAGTGCGGCGACGCGCTGCATGAAGTCGCCTATCTGGCCGCCATATTCCGGGGAACCGTCATTGACGACGTAGCCCTGCGCGATGGCCTGTACGGTATCCACGCTGTTGGAGAGGACTTTCAAGGCGGCGTCGGCGCCGTTGAACTTCATGTGGACGAAAGGTTTCCGGCGCGTGTAATAACCTCGCCCGGCTTTGGTCTTGCCGGCCTTGACGCGAAGATAGCAGGCGATGCCTTCCGGTTCGCACGACCACTGGTAAATGCGTTCCGGCTGTTTGGTGGTCCATTTGACCATGTCCGGATCGCCGGCCTTGTTCATCTGGCTCAAGGCCACGGCCACCATGTGCAGCGTCATCTTGACCTTGAGCGCTTTGCCCTCCGGCGTCTTGGGCAACACGTTCGGCATGAGAATTTTCAATGCCAACAGCAATTTGAACGTCTTGACGAGCAGTTTGAAGTTCGACCATCCACGAATGCGCGGCAATACCGGCTTGCCCGCAAACATGGCGTTCATCTTCGCCACGCTTGAAAACGAAAATGTGATATCCGCCTTTTCTGCAATCTCCGGAACGACGCGGTATTCGCCGTTGTTGAAATGCAAATACCCGCCCACCGGTCCCGATTCATCCTTGGCGGCAAATTGAATCGTGCCTGTGACGCCATCGAACATCTGTCGCATTTTCGCGTCGTCTTCCAACATCACCTTCACGACCGGCAACACCGCCCGGAAAATGATTCTCGATGCCAATAGATCACGTTCTCTTGCCATAGCAGTTTTTCCGTTTCCTTGCCAGACGTCTTCGCTCGAACCACAAAGTCACAAAGAAACAAAGGATTTTATGCGTATCTTCATACACCGTAATTTCAAAGGCCTGCATGCTTTGTGACAGCGTGTCTTTGTGGTGGCGGGCCAACCGCTTCTATATCTCGTCTTCCCAGTCTTCGTCTTCCTCAAAATCCCTGCCCATGACTTCCCGGACTTTCTCAATGATGCCGTCCGTGTCAATTTTATAATAATTGTGCACGTCTTCCGGATAGCCAATCACGGTAAATTCATCCGGAATGCCCACTTTCTGGAATGCGCAACCCTTCCCGCTTTCCGCGATGACGTCCGCCACGGCCGTGCCCATGCCGCCGATGACGTTATGGTCTTCAAACGTGACAATGCGGCGCGTTTCAACCACGGCCTTCAGGATGGCTTCCTTGTCGATCGGCTTGATCGTGTGCAGGTTCAAAACGCGCACGCTGAGTCCATCGTCTTCCTTCAGGATTTTCGCGGCCTGGACGGCGTGCAGCACCGATACGCCGCACGCTATCACCGTGATATCCGTGCCCGGATGCATCTCGACCGCCTTGCCGATTTCGAAATGGTAATCTTCCGAATCATAGGCGCGCGGCTCGAAGCCCCGTCCAATGCGAATGTAGACCGGTCCCTGAATGTCCATGCAAGCGCGGACGGCCTTGGCCGTCTCGATGCCGTCGGCGGGAACGATGACCGTGAGGTTTGGAAACGCCCGCACGATCGAAAGGTCTTCGATGGCATGATGTGTGGCGCCGGCGGGACCGAACGAGGTGCCTCCGTGCGTCGCGATGATTTTGCAGTTCAGCCGCTGATAGCAGATGTCTGTCCGAAGAAATTCGCAGGCGCGCATCGAGGCAAACGCCGAGAAGGTCGAGATGAACGGCGTAAGGCCCACTTTGGCCATGCCGGCGCCCACCGCAAACATGTTTTCCTCGGCGATGCCGAAATTGAAAAAGCGTTCAGGAAATTTTTTGCCGAAAGCGCCGATTTTGGTTGACTTTGCGAGGTCGGCGGACAGGCCGACGATTTCCGGATACGCCTCGCCGAGGTCGCACAACGTGAGGCCGTAGATTTCGGCTTGGCTCAGTTTGTCCGCATCGTAAACGGTCCAAGTCAATCCTTCTTTGCTCATGTCCGATTACTCCCCGGTCCCGATGGATGCTTTGGCCTTTTCGATCAATTCGGCGCTCAGGCCGCCGTAATGCCATGCCGCTTCGTTTTCCATGAAATCAACGCCCTTGCCCTTGACCGTTTTTGCCACAATCATGAACGGCCCTTCCTTGTATGCGAGACCTTCCTCGATGGCGTTCGCCAACTGATCGAAGTCGTGTCCGTCAATTTCCCGCGTTTTCCAGCCGAACGCCTCCCACTTCTTCGCGAGCGGTTCGAGACTCATGATGTCCTCGGTGCGCCCGTCAATCATCAGACTGTTGCGGTCCACAAATCCGATCAGGTTGCCCAGTTTGTAATGCGATGCCGACATGGCCGCCTCCCAAATCGAACCTTCATTGCACTCGCCGTCGCCGCACACGCAATAGACGGTTTGGGGCTTCTTGCGCAGGCGCAGGCCGAGCGCCATGCCGACCGCCTGTGATAGTCCATGGCCCATCGAGCCGGTGGAAGCATCCACCCCCCGGACCTTGAGGCTGTCCAAGTGCATGCCGTAACTCGATCCGAAATGGTTGAATTCCTTGAGTGATTCCGGATCGAGATAGCCCCGGTTGGCCAGGACGACCGCATGTCCCACCCCGCCGTGGCCCTTGCTCAGCACGAACCGGTCCCGGTCGTCCCAATCGGGATTCGCGGGATCGATGCGCATGTATTTCCAATAGAGAATGGTGAGGATATCCGTCATGCTGAGCGATCCGCCGATGTGCGATCCGCCTGCCCAGCCGGTTACGTCCACAATGTCGCGCCGAATTTTTACCGCCTGCTTGCGCAACGCGCTCCGTTCCGCTTCCGTCAATGCCATGGCTTGCTCCCTTGCCTTTTTCATCCAAAGATCGAGAACGCGGTAATATTCTTCACAACCGCCCTACTACTGTCAATTTTGAAATAGTTGCGCGTCGGGGCGGCGAAAAGAAAAAGCGTTTTTATTGTTTGCTTTTTCCCATGCCTTGGGATATTATCATTTCGGCGATAGGAGGCATAGGTGATAGACGGTAATGGCAAGGACGGAATTTGCCGGGAGCCGGTTTCAGACAAATCCGGGGGTGGGTGCTCCTGATGTCGGATGTGTCGAGCAAGGCGGAACTACGTGCGATTGAGGCCTATCGTTCGCGGTGCATGGAAGAACGCGGGCGTTTCGTGAGTTTGGAAGAAGCGGAATCCGAATGGTTGGCCCTCTATGCTGTCCAGTGGCGCGAGCAACGCCAGCGGGAGATGTTGAAACGCCAGCGGGAAGAAATTTTGCGGCACAAGTGGATCGAGTCTGAAAAGGCGCATCGGGATTTGGGAGCGGAAGCCGCCTTGGATTGGATTAAGCGATATGCCGCGGATTGGCGCCGATGGTATGAGGCGGAATCGGAGAAGGAGCAGGAACGGGACGGGCAGTGGGAAGGACCGCCGAATCAAAACGGCGCATGAAAGGGGCCTGCGGTGCAGGTAAAAGTTTCCTCGGAAATCGGTAAGTTGCTGGATGATAGCGCGGCGATTTGCTGCCAGCGGAATCATGTGTTCGTCGGGGTGGACCACCTGTTTGACGCCATTATAGACTCGCCGCAACTGCTTCCGCCGGCCTTTGCGCAGCGCCATCTCGGCGATCTTCAGAAAGTGGCTCGCGAAGTGGGCCGTCAGGGGTGGCGGGGCGCTACCAATGCCATGAGCGGAGAATTGTTTTACACGCCGCGCTGTGCGAATGCGCTTAGCAACGCATCCAAACTGGCGGATCGCATGCGGCAGGGCGCTGCGCGGTCCGGGCACTTGCTCATCGCAATTCTTGGCGATCCCCAGAGCGCCCCCAGCCGCGTGATGGACAACATGCAGATCCCGCGCGGAGAACTGCTCAAACTGCTCCGGAATGAACTACTCAAGATGGCGCCGCTGGGGCCGCCACCCCGGGCCATGACGCATCCGCCTTCTCCTGCACAACCCCAGGGCGCCGCGCCCGCGCCGGCGTTTCGGGAAGATGCCGCGCCCGCGGCCGATCGCGCCGAAACGCCCGGCGGCTTGGTCATTGAAAATATTACGCGGGATCTGACGCAGGCCGCCCGTGAGGGCAAATTGGAACCCGCCATCGGACGAGATGAGGAAATATTCGAAATTCTCCAGATTCTCGCCCGAAAGGGCAAAAACAATGTGATGCTGCTGGGTGAGGCGGGTGTCGGAAAGACCCAGATCATCGAGGGCATGGCGCTGGCAGGGGCCCAGGGCGCCATGGGCGGCATGCTCAGTAATTACCGGTTCCTCGAATTGAACATCGGCGCGTTGATGTCGGGCACGCAGTACCGCGGCGCATTCGAGGAGAAAGTGCTGGCCTTGATCGAACAACTCAAGCGTTCGCCTGAAATCGTATTGTTCATTGACGAGGTGCACCTGATCATGGGCGCCGGTTCGACGGACGGCGATTCGATGGACGTGGCGAATCTGCTCAAGCCGGCCCTTGCCCGCGGAGAATTGCGCTGCATCGGCGCGACCACGCTCAACGAATACCGCAAGTTCGTCGAAAAGGATCCCGCCATCGAACGGCGATTCCAGATGGTCCGCGTCGAGCAATTGTCCGAATCTGCAACCCTGCAGGTGTTGGCGAAATTGCGGCCGTCGCTTGAAAATCACCATCGTGTCAAGATCAGCAGCCGCGCCATCGAGGCGGCCGTGGCATTGACGCAGCGCTATATGCCCAACCGCAATCTGCCGGACAAGGCCATTGACGTGCTTGATCAGGCCTGTGCGCGGTACCGCCTCAAAGTCATCGCCGCGGCGAACAATCCGGCTATGCTGCAAGGCACGATGCTGCCCGGCGCGGGAGGCCAGGAAAAGGTCACGCCACACGACATTCGCAAGGTCGTCAGCCAATTGACCTCGATTCCCATCGAGGAAATGACCTCGCAGGAGCGGTTGTTCCTGAGCGATCTCGAACGGCGTCTCAAGCAGCAACTTATTGGACAGGACGAGGCCGTATCGAAAGCCGTGGCGGCGGTCAAGCAATCGCGCGCCGGTTTGGCCGATCCTAACCGGCCCCAGGGCGTGATGTTGTTCCTCGGACCGTCGGGCGTCGGAAAGACCCAACTCGCCAAACTGCTGGCCGATGCGCTTTTTGGTTCGGTCAATCATTTAATTACGTTCGACATGTCCGAGTATACCGAGGAACATACCGTATCGAGATTGCTGGGCGCGCCGCCCGGTTATGTCGGGGCCGACGAGGAAGGGCGGTTGAGCGCCGCCGTGCGCAACGCCCCGTTCTCGATATTGCTCTTCGACGAAATCGAGAAGGCGCATCCACGCATTTTCGACATTTTCCTTCCCATATTCGACGAGGGACGCCTGAAGGACTCGCATGGGCGCGACATCAATTTTAAAAATTGCTTCATCATCCTGACATCCAACATCGGTGCGGAAATCCTTCGGCGGTCTGAATCCGACGCCGATCGCAAGCAACTCATGGAAGAACTTCGTGGCCATTTTCGCCCGGAGTTCATCAACCGGATAGACGAAATCATTCCATTCTATCCGCTGCTATTCGAGGACGTGCGCAGCATTTTGCAATTGTCGCTGCGTGATTTGCAGAACCGGCTCAAGGAAAAAAACATCGGTCTGAGAGTCTATCAGCGGGCCTACGAGCATCTGGCGAAGGAAGGCTACAGTCCCGAATACGGCGCCCGCGAACTTCGCCGCGCGGTCAGCCGGTTGATCATTTCGCCGGTCAGCGACATGATGATTGACGGGAAATTCCAGGCCGGCGACACGATTCATGTCGTGATGGAAGACGGCAAGTTGACGTTTCGGAAGGATGCGCCTTCCATGAACGGGGGAGCCTGATTCGCATGACAAGTTACGACGACTGTTTCATCATCGTGAACGGCCCGGAAGACGGAACCAGTTTCCCGGTGGTTCGCGCGCCGTTTTATATCGGCGGCGACACAAGTTGCGCCGTGAACGTGCGGCTCGATCCGGCCGTAAAGGCGGTTCACGCGCTGGCGACCGTGGTGCCGGAAGGATACCGCATCCGGCGCGTGGATACGGCCCCCGTTGTGGTGGACGGCAAGAAAGCGGGCATGATGATTTCACGCATCGTGCGCGCGGGCGGCATCGTGCAGGTCGGCCAGACGCAGCTTTGCTTGCAATGCGCGCCCGATGGCCTGGCCAGCCGAAGCCATGGGATCGTCACCGAAAACGATCTGACTTGGGCATTGCGCAAGGCCGGCGAAAAACTGCTGGCGATGATCATGGATTTTCTGGGATTCGCCCAGCGGATCTTTGGCCGCCTGCTGGGCAACTGGGTGGCGATGGCGGCGGTGTTGGGCGCGATATACGTGCTCTCGCCGTGGGTCCGGGGATGGGTAAATTACTACGTGATTTCTCTGTACCACTATGTAATCCGCAACATACTGCAAATGGCCGGGCACTAATCGCCTTCGATCGCCGATACCATTTTTTTACATTCCGCGCAAACGATGTCAAGCCCAGACGATGCGGGTGGTCTCGTGTTTATTGGCCAAATCACGATGATGGGGAATCGCGCGCACCATGAACCCGAGGCGGCCCGTCTTTGTGCAGGGAATGGCGCCGTCGAAACGCCATGTTCGCTCGCCAAGTTCCTTGGTGCAGCGCATTTCCACAGTGCTGCCTTCGGGAATATGATCGGCCGGGTCGAGATCGCCGTAATACAGTTCGACAACGACATCGTCCTTGTCGAGTTCGTCGAGATAGATTTCCGCGGTTACATCGAGCGACGAACCATAGGCGAGATTTTCGGTCGGCCCGGTGGTGATATGGGTGAAATGCACGCGTTCCCAGCAGGTCTCGATTTTTTGTTTCCATGCGGACAGGGCCAGGGAACGCTTGCGCTTGTCGGCACGGAGAATATTTCGCCGTAGCGTGCAGGGAATATAAAAGCGCTCCGTGTATTCTTGGACCATGCGGTTCGTGTTGAATATGGGGCAAATGGTCCGGATGGCGTTCTTCATTCGCGCGATCCAGCGGCGGGGCAGTCCGTCGCGTGCGCGTTCATAAAACATGGGCACGATCTCTTTTTCGAGAATTTCGTACAAGGCCTCGCTTTCGACATGATCCTGCTCGTTGGGATCGGAATAGGCTTCGCCCCGTCCGATGCTCCAGCCGTTTTCGCCGAGCGATTCGGCTTCGCACCACCATCCGTCGAGGACACTGATATTAAGCGCCCCGTTGGCGGCGGCCTTCATGCCGCTGGTCCCGCTGGCTTCCAGGGGACGCCTCGGCGTATTGAGCCAGCAGTCAACCCCCTGCACCATGTAACGCGCGACGTTTATGTCGTAGTTTTCGATAAAGACGAGCCGGTTTCGGATTTCGGGACGCCGCGCGAAATGGATAATTCGTCGGATGAGTTCCTTGGCCTGCGAATCTTGGGGATGCGCCTTGCCGGCTATGATGATTTGCACGGGCTGATGCTCGTTGGTCATCAGGCGCACCAGGCGTTCTTCATCCATGAGGAGCAATGTTGCCCGCTTGTAGGTCGCGAAGCGCCGTGCAAATCCGATGGTCAGGACCTCCGCGTCCAAGGCTTCGTTGGCCGCGGCCACTTCGGCCGACGGCGCCCCGCGGTGCTGCATCTGGGCGACGACCCTGCGGCGGGCGAAACTGACAAGGCGTTCGCGGCGGCGCTCGTGCGTGCGCCAGAGTTCCGCGTCGGGCACATCGTCAATCCGTTTCCAGACCGTCTGATCGTCCGGGTTGGAAATCCATTCGGGACCGATGTAGCGATCGTAAAGGATGGCCAGATCGCGTGAAATCCAAAAGGGAATATGGACGCCATTCGTAATTGAAGTGACGGGAACTTCGTTGACGGGGATGCCGTCCCATATCCGCATCCACATGGCGCGCGCCACTTCCCCGTGGAGTTTGCTCACGCCGTTGGAAAAGGTCGAAAGTTTAATGGCCAGCACGGTCATGCAGAACGGTTCGCGGGGATCGCGCGGGTTTTGCCGGCCCAACGCAAGCAGTTCATCCATCGAAATACCCACATCCGCGCAATATTTTGAAAAATAGTGCGCTATCATTTCGGGAGCGAACATATCGTTGCCGGCCGGGACGGGCGTATGGGTTGTAAACACGCTGCCCGTTTTGACGGCTTCCGCCGCCTGGCGGAAAGTCAATCCTTCCTTCTGGACGAGATCATGAATGCGTTGCAACGTCATGAAGGCGGCGTGGCCCTCGTTCATGTGATAAACGGTCGGTTTGAGGCCAAGTGCTCGCATGGTCTTCACCGCGCCCATGCCGAGCATGATCTCCTGCCGAATGCGCATGTCGCGGTCGCCCTGGTACAGGCGCGCGGTCAATTCGCGATCATCCTCGTGGTTCGCGTCGAAATCACAATCGAGCAGATACAGCGGAACCCGGCCGACCTGGCACCGCCAAATCCGCGCTTTGACCACCCGTTCGGGATATTCGATTTCGATGGTCATTTGCCTGCCGGATGCGTCAAGTTCCCGCTCGATTTCCATGTTGTAGAAGTCGTTTTGTGGAAATCGTTCCTGCTGCCAGCCGTCGGCGTTCAGGTATTGCGTGAAATACCCTTCCCGGTAAAGCAGTCCGACTCCGACAAGCGGCATGCCGAGATCGCTGGCCGATTTCAAATGATCGCCCGCCAGCAGTCCCAGCCCGCCCGAATAAATCGAGATGGATTCGTGCAGGCCGAATTCCAGGGAGAGATAGGCCACTCCGAAGCCTTCGGGGGCGTTGGGATTTTTTTCCGCCCAGGTGTTCGAGTGCATGTATTTGTTCAGGCGGTCCGCCACGCGGTCCAAATGCGCCAGAAAACTGTCGTCGCGCGCGAGCGCATCAAGCCGCGTCTGGCTGACTTGGCCGAGCAATTGCCGCGGATTCTGATTGCAGTCAATCCAGAGTTCGCGGTCCACGCGAATGAACAGTTCAATGGCTTCCGGGTCCCAGCACCACCAGAGGTTGTTTGCAATGGACAGCAAGGCGTCCAGCCGCGGCGGCAGTTTGGGAACCACCGTATAGGTTGCTACGTGGGGCATGTGGAGATCTCCCTCGTCTCGTCGAAACGTGGTTTTATCCCGCCTATACTATCGCTTTCCGGTCGAGAAAACCAAACGGCGTGAAAGAGTCCGAACTATCGCAATCGTTGTTGGAGTTCGACAACGACTATCGGCTGTGAGCGCCGCATTTCGCCTTCGAGGAGGATTCGCGGACTGCGATCCGCAAGCAATGGCATCTCTTCCTTGAAGACAAGGGCTCTTGTGGCGGAATCGGGAATTTTCGAGGGATGGTCCACCGCGACGAAGGGGCGATCCGCGTAAAAACAGGCATTCCAATAGCGCCCGTAAACGGTGCTGTGGACCGGCGTGTCCGCGGGCAGGATTCGGGCGAGTTCCGCGCCGGTTTTCCGGCTGCCGGTTTTTTCCGCGCGCGATTCCATGATGCCGATTCGGACCACTCCCGCAAGCAACAGGACGACACCGGCCACGATAACGGACTTGCGCGAATCGAACCAGCGAGCCAGCGGCCGGGCAAATACAATCCCGGCAGCGATGGCCGCAAGGGGCGCCACCGGCAGCACATACCGCACGCGACGGCCGTGTATCCACAGCATGACGAATCCGGGGAGCGTTCCCGACAACAGCCGGCGCCGCGCCGATTGCCCTTCAGGGTGTTCGGGACGGCGGAACACCCACCCAATCAACGCGAGCGTTCCCGGCAACAAGCCGCCGAGCACGCCGAAGGGAAACACAAAGAATGATTTCAAGGAAGCCTCGGCCGTTTCCTCAAAGCGTCCCGCGCCGACTTCGCCGGCCCAGACCTGCGCCGCGTTCGCGAGATCCATCCGCCGCGCCAGGAAAGCGATCCATGTCCCCACGATCGCCGCCGCGACGACAACAACCGCCGCATGCTGCACGGAAAGCAGCCATCGGGCGCGGCGTTCCCATGCGAGCCAGACGGCCAATGCAAGATAGTAAAGCGCGGGCGCCGCGGGGCCTTTCGTGATTATCGCCCAGCCGAGGAAAAGTCCGGACAGTACCGCCGCGGCATAATCGCCCGGGCGTCTTACGGCGCGCCATGCCAGCGCGATGGACGCGAAGACCTGAGCCATGAAGACAGCGTCAATCTCACCGAGTTGTCCTTTGCCCCATACCTCGGGCATGACGAGCATCGCCACGCCGCCCACGAGGGCATGGCCGCCGCTTGCTCGGGCGATTTTTCCCGCCAACAAGGCGCAAATCAAGACGGACAAGGCCGACGGAATGCGTATGCTCCACTCGTTGAACCCGCCGAACAGGCGCGAAGACGCCATCAACACCCAGTAGTATCCGGGCGGTTTGGTCAGGTAGGGCTGGCCCTGAAAAACCGGCATGGCCCATTCGCCGCGCGCCAGCATTTCGCGGGCGGTTCCCGCGCGGCGTCCTTCCTCGTGGTGGAGTTCCGCCGTCCCCAGGCATGGAAGGTAGAGCCATGCCCACACGACGAGGATAAGCACCCATGGCCGGCGTCCGGCCGTTTGTTGCACCCAGGCCGTCATGACGGGCTACTCCGGCCTTTTGCGCACGGGGGGCGTGCGATATTGCTTCGGATCGATGCCGTGCTTGTCCACGCGAAGCCCCATGATGCGTTCGGTCAACCCCAGCGCCTTCGCGGCTTTGGCCTTGTTGCCCCGAGCGTTTTTCAGCGCCTCGATGATCATGTCCCGTTCAAGGCTGTCGAGACTGTCTTGCAGGGTGTTTCGGACGATTGTCCCGGTCGCCTCGGCGGTTTGAAGCGTCGGCGGGAGGTGATGGCCGTGCACCACATCGTCGTTGGTCAGCAAGACTGCGCGCTCGATGCAATTCTCGAGTTCGCGGACATTTCCCGGCCAATGATAGCGCGCGATCATGTCAATGGCCGACGTGGATATCCGCCGGACGCTCTTGTTGGCCAATTTGCCGTATTTTTCGACAAAAAAGTCGGCCAGCAGCAGGATGTCCGTCCGCCGTTCGCGCAAAGGCGGGATGTGAATCGGGAACACGTTCAGCCGGTAATACAAATCCTGCCGGAATTGGCCGGATTCCATGAGGCTTTCCAGATCGCGGTTGGTCGCCGCCAGCACGCGGACATCCACCCGCAAGGTCTCCGTGCCGCCGACCCGCTCGAATTCACGCTCCTGCAGAACGCGCAACAGGCGGATTTGCGTTGTGGGGGAAAGATCCCCGATTTCGTCCAAAAAAATCGTGCCGCCCTGGGCCAGTTCGAACCGGCCCTTTCGTTGCGCGATTGCCCCGGTAAAGGCCCCTTTTTCATGTCCGAACAGTTCGCTCTCGATGACCGATTCGGGAAGCGCGGCGCAGTTCACGCGGATGAAGGGCTTGGCGGATCGCAAACTGTTGTAGTGGATGGCGTGCGCGACCAATTCCTTGCCCACGCCGCTCTCGCCCCGGATCAGGACCGTTGCGTCGCTCTTGGCCACCTGAGCGATCATGTTGAAAACGGTCTGTATGGCGCTCGAATTGCCGATCATGTTCGTCGGACGGAACCGTTCGCGCAATTCCTCGTTCAGCCGCGTATTTTCCTCGAGCAGGCGCTCGCGCTCTTCCTCGATTTCGCGGCGCAGCCGGACCGCCTGGGCAATCATGGACGCGATGATGGTGAGCAGGCGCATATCCTCGTCCAGCGTGACGGAATCCGCGAAAAGGCGGTCCACGCTGAGCGCGCCGATGGTCTCGTTTCCGATTTTGATGGGCACGCAGATAAAACTGATGTCTTCCCGGGGAAGATTGCGCGCGCGGGTCCGGTTCAGGAACAAAGGCTCTTCGGACACGCGGGGAATGACCATCGCGTTGCCCGTTTCGATTACGTGTCCGGTCACGCCCTCGCCCGGCTTGTAGCGCCCGCGTTCGAGTTGCTTGTCCGAAAGACCGTGCCCGGCCAGGATCGAAATTTCGCCCGTGTTGCGGTTCAGCAGCGTCAGCGTGCCCCGCAACATGCCCGTGTGCCGCGCAATGGCCTTCAAAACGCTTCCCAACTCGTCGCGAAGGTCCATCGAACGGTCGAGCGTCTGGCTTATCTCAAACAACAGCGAGAGTTCGGAAACTTCCCGCCGAACTTCATCCGGTGAAATGGTCATTGTGGGCGATGCCTTGCCATAAAGTATGCGAGGGGATGCTAAGTGAC
>DAOTMJ010000062.1 GCA_035450225.1 Candidatus Hydrogenedentota bacterium | reverse complement strand
TATTATGGTTTTTTACAATTCTTTTTGACAGCAATGATTTTGGACAGCACTGATATTGGATATTGAAAGATTCTGGCGTTCATCCTACGCCGGACAAGGCATTCTAAAAGTCCGAAGGCGCACGGAGCCTTCTCATCCCAATAAAGGCTCCCCGGGCAAACGCATCCGTCGAAACTTGCATCGAATCTACAAAGCGCGAGATCCTAAACTACTTCATGTGCTTTGGTTTGGAGCAACTCGATTACATTCTCTCTCTGCATGGTTAAAGCATTATCATCTCGCGAGGCCACACAGGGGCGTGGGGATGAAGAACGAAGTCCTCGATGAGACATTCTCGCCTCAGACCGAAGGCGTCGTTCGATATAGACAACAACTCGGAGGCATCCTCAAGAGCTACTACAGGGAGGCGGCATAGATCCTTTTCCGATCAGGAATCGGCAATGGATGTCGGTTTTTTGTTGCGACCTCAACTTGACTCGGCATAAGGACAGCCGGTATAATCTTATTGGTAAGATTAGAAGGAGCTATGCATGAGTCAGACCATCGCAACAACGAAGATGAGTTCCAGGGGGCAGGTGGTTATCCCGGAGTCGATTCGTGACCGCTTGCGGCTTGGTCCCGGTGTCCAATTCGCGGTGTTTGCACAAGGGGACGTAGTTATGTTCAAGGTCATCAATCCCCCATCAGCGGACGAATTCGCGCGTCTGAAACGGGAGCTTCAACGCCAGGTTCGTCAAGGCGGTCTCAAACAGTCAGATATCCCCAAGGCCATTTCCAAAG
Source organism: Candidatus Hydrogenedentota bacterium (assembly GCA_035450225.1). NCBI lineage: Bacteria > Pseudomonadati > Candidatus Hydrogenedentota > Candidatus Hydrogenedentota bacterium. The sequence goes on along the minus strand of DAOTMJ010000062.1, from coordinate 18,909 downwards.
TGCGCGGCAGCCGGTGAGGATAGTCGTTGATACGAATGTTCTGATCTCGGGAGCATTCTACATGGGGTCATCGTCTCGTATTCTGGACGCGTGCGTACGGGGCGAATTGCAGATCCTTCTTTCACCCGAAATTATTGACGAATATGTTCGCGTAGGAGAAGAATTCACGACGAAGCGCCCCAATATGCCCTTCGCTCGCTTTCTCGATATATTGATAAGCACGGCGGTACTCGTGCAAGCACCGCCGTTGCCGGAACCGGTCTGCGAAGATCCGGACGATGACAAGTTCATCGCATGTGCACTGGCCGGAAACGCCAAGGTGATCACGAGTGGCGACAAACACCTCTTGTCGGTCTCTGGCTACGCCGGGATTGAAGTCCTACGCCCGAGGCGTTTCGAAGACGAATACTTGAGTTGAGGGCAACGTCTTTATTTTCGCACCCCCAATTCGCGAAGTGAATCACCACTTGGCCCAAAGTGAGCCCGAAGGACGTCCCGAACGTCTGCCCCACAGACTTTGATGTTTTTCCCCCTTACGACCGGGACGAGATACAGGCGGCGGACGGCTCGTGCATGCTCTCGCGGAAGTCGCGTCGCCAATGCGCGGCCAGATCGTCGGGCGATCCTTTGAACCAATAGATCTTTCCGCGAATTGCCCGTTTCGCGTGCGGTGGAATGCCACCGATGTTCACGATGGCATGCAGGCAATCGGCGGGATGATGGTCGGTCACATGGGACGCGCCCTCCCAGTAGATGCCGCAGACCCATGTCTTGCCGGAATCCGTGCGCGCTATCAGGCCGTTGTCTATCGGATCGAGCATGATCGCGCGATACGGCCCGACTTCCTTCATCGCATCGAGGTTGCCGCCGGTACGTTCTTTATCAAAGACAAGACCGGACGGGGTGCGTGCGCCGACGGTTTCCGGCACAGCCGGCAGCGTTGCCCATTGGCCGTTGCGCATTACCTGCGTCAGGCTCGTTTTTACCGCCTTATCCTTTTCCGTGACATTCCACAGGTCGAATTCGCTGAAGGCCGGCGTCTCGGCAATCGCCCGGCGCCACTCCTGATTGGTCACGCCTCCCATTCGGAAACATTGCTGCACGCCGTAGTACCGGTTGAGTCCCGAATCGAGAGTTTCGACCATCCAAAGCAGTTCCACGCCGTCATCCACGGGCGCGAGATAATAGGTCCAACGTTGTTTCACCCATTCCATATCGCCGATATCGAGCGAGAATGATTTCACGCCGCGTTTGCGCGCGAACGCCTTTTCGGATGGTGCGATCTTCTTTGGTTCGATGCCCGCGTCCGCCGGATTTTCTGGGATTTCACCCCAAATCATCGGTGTATGCTCGTGAAAGCGGTAGCCAATTCGGTTGCCCGGGTGCAGTCGGTTCGTGAACGACGCGTAGCCGTTGCCGTCGTGGATCTCGATGGCGATGGGTGAATCCGCCTCGCTCATGGCCATACCGGACAACAATACGATCGCCAACATCATTTCCTCCCCGCCGTATTATCGCGGTCGGTATCAGTACTGAATAAGCGCCGCCTGCGGGCGTTTGGTCATCGTAATCGCCAAACCCGATTCCATGTGTTCACGTCCGGTTGCCTCGCGCGCTTCGGTCGCGTCCATGTCCCGAAAGATGTAGCGGGCATCCGTTTCAAGGCACGGAACAAGATCCGACACCATACCCCTTGTCTCATGCGTTTGTAGCGCGAAGAAAGCCTTATTTGGCATTTCTGATTCAGGGTGTATCGAAGGGAATCGCGCTTTTTATTCGCCGTTCCCTTCGCGATGCGCAGCACGCGAGGCCCAACGCGGCAATCGCCAGCATGAAACCGCCTCCGGGAGGCTTTGGCGGACCGCCCAAGGTCGCGGCGGCGCCCTTTCCAAAACAGCCGGGAGGCTCTCCTTCGCCTTCGCCCTCTCCCTCGCCGGTTACCGGCTGCAGGGCGATGGAAACCGGCGCCACCGCGCCAGCCGTCACGGTTGCGGTTTGGGTCTTGGAAAGATAGCCGGTCGCTTCGACGGTAATGGAATAGGATCCTGCCGGCAGGGACGTGAAGATGGCTATGCCGTTGAAGTCCGTGCGCTGCTGGAGCAGGGCGAAATTCAGCCGAAGCGTTGCGTTGCGGATCGGCAGCGACGTACCGGAGTCCGAAACGACACAGGACAGCGCGCCGGTAAGCAGGTTGCCGCTCAGGTCGCCGACCGACAGCAGATAGGTCGTGTCGGCGCCGTAGGCGGTGTCGGGCATGTTCGTGACGCGGACGAGATAGAAACCGGTTATGTCCACATCCCACAACAGATAGGAACTGTTGTCGTCCCCGCCGCCGTTGTCGTCCTCTTCGAGGAGCGTGGTTCCGTCGGACCGGTACAACTGGATGTAGGTGTCGGCGCCGGGGGCCAACTGGCGCGTCCGTATGACGACCTTGTTTCCGGCTTCGACATGGAATAGCGCCCAATCCTCGTCGCCCGGCTTGCTGAAATTATGCTCCTGTTCCGTCCCGCCGAATCCAATCCACGACGCCGTGTCGAACGTGTCGTCGGGTTCGTAGATGTCGGGTTCCACATAATCGCCGAGTTGCCGGACGGACGACTCCCGGGGCAGTGAGACGTTGCCTTCCTTGTCCATCGCGTAAGCGGTAATCTGATAGGCGCCCCTTTCCGAAAATCCGTCGAAAACCTTTTCATACCGGTTGCCGCCCATCGGGTCGAGCTCCAAGATTGTTTCCGGGGAATTGCCTGCCCCGCAGCCGTATTCGATGTAGCCGGGCGGTGTGATAATGACCCATACGGATTCGATCACGCCGGTACTGCTGACATCGGAAACCCAGATGGTGGCGGAAGTTTGCCCGCCGTTCTTGGCCATCTTGCCGCCGCCGAGAACCTGCTCCTCGCAAATAGCCCCGATCATGGGTTCGTCGCCCGCCAGCAAAATCCCCATGCCAATGTTGAACGTTCGGGCCAGTGCGCCGTCCGTGCGCGTGTCGTATACGCCGTCGCCGTTGTCGTCCAATTGCGGTTTGCGCGCATTCTTGCCAAAGCGCACCGCGTTGGCGGCGTGCTGGTATGCGTTGCGCACATGGGCGCCGTTGAGGATCTGCCTCCAGAAAAACTGGGAGAACGACAGGCCGCTTTGGATGGAAAATGCGGCGGACGCGTCCGCCTGCGTGCTTGAGACGACGATACGCGCCATTTGCGTTCCGGCGGCGAGGAAGGGAAGGAAACTGCCCGACGCGCAGGCATCGTAGATAACGACGACAGGCCCCGGCAGCGTGGCCTAGAGCGTGTCGAGCCAGATGTTCAGCGAAGCGGCCAGCAAAGTTTCGCCGCTGTTCAATTCAAAACGTCCGGCGCCGCCCGCGCCTATCATGTAAAGGACGAGATCCTGGGTTTCCTGCGCGGCCCATGTTTTTAGGGACGATTCGAGGCCGCCGAGCGACGGCGCGGCGTCCACGCCGGTCGAGACGGCTCTCGGGCTGAAAAACCGGATGTCGTCGTCCGTATAGCCCTGAAAACGCAGGGTTTCATAGGCCAGCGTCGTGTTCTGGTCTATGATGTCGGCGGGTGCATCGGCGCGTTCGGCGCCGCCCACGATGATCGCGCGCCGCCGCAAGGGAGTGTCCACCGATACCGACGTAATCTTGGGCGTGGACACGTTCAACGAGCGGTCTTGGGCATATACGGCGATCTGATAGGTGCCCGGCGTGGTAAATCCGTCGTAGCGGCCTTCATAGACGCCCGGCGTCTCCGTCGGCCACATAATCGTCGTCGGCATGTCGAGCACGGCCTTGCCGGACGTCTGCGCCTGGGTGGGATTGAAAGGCGCCCGGATAACCGCCCAGACCTTCGCGGTATCTTCTTCGGGCGTCACATCGGACACCATGAAAGAGGCCGAGGCGGTTCCGCTGATGATCTGGCCGGAAGAGACTTGCCCGATCGCAGGCTTGTCCGAAGAAAGATCCGTTCCGCCGAGCCAGACGGCATTGGCCGCCGACAAGTCGGCGGTTCCATTGGCTTGGCCGTCGGCGTTGGCGTCAAGCATCGGCACTTGCAGCGGCACCGACGGTTGAAGGCTTTCGCTTGCTATCCGAAACGCCTCGCCCACGCTTTGTCCATTGAAAATTTCGCTCCAGAAGAAACTCGAAAACGACACGCTGCCGAGTCCGAGGAAATAGGCTGGTTGTTCCGGCGGGGTGCTCGTGACCAGGATACGATTGGCAGGGCCGTTCTTGGCCAGCAACTCGACAAAAGACCCGGAATGGCATGCATCAATCACGACCGTGACCGGTCCGTTTACGACATTCTGGGCGTTTGCCAGCATCGCGACAAAATCCGCGGCGGCCAGCGTTTCCGTTTCGCTCAGGCGGAACGTGCCCACTCCCCCGTGATCCACCAGGTAAACCACCAGGCTGTCCGAGTCCGAAGCCCATTGCGTCATTGCCGATGCCAGATTGTCCCGCGTCACGGCGGCGTTCACGTCGTCGGCTACGCCGTTATTGTCGAGATCCAGACCGAGATCGGAGGACAAATAATAAATGGTGGACTTGTCGTATCCCTGATAAGTCAGCGTGCGGTAGGCAAAATTCGCGCAAAGTTCCGTTGTGTCCCACAATTGATTGCCGGGAAAGGGTCCGCCGCCCGCCACAATGACCGCCTTGACATTCGCGGCCTGTGTTATCGCGCGGAAACGCTGCAGGCGGTTATTCAGATAATCCGCGACGAGGACCCGATCGTTATCCAAGGCAAGCACATCCCATGGACCGGACAGCAGACCCGGGCTATGGCCGAATCCGCCCCATTCCGCCACGAAGGTTCCGTCCGTCGTGAACCGCTGAATCCGGTTGTTGCCCTCGTCGGCCACGAACACCTCGCCTCCTGGTCCCACTTCGACCGTCCTCGGATTCGATAACTGGCCGGGGCCGTTTCCTTCACTTCCCCACTGGGCCACGAATACGCCGTTGGAGGTGAGTTTTTGGATTCGATGGTTGCCGCTGTCCGCGACATAGAGATGTCCGCCCGCAAAAGTAAGGCCACGGGGATACCTGAACTGGCCGGGACCGGAACCTTCCAGACCGAAACGCCCGAGATAGTTGCCGTTCGCGGTAAATTTCTGGATGCGATGGTTGAGTTCATCCGAGGCGTAGACGTTGCCGGCGGGATCCACGCAAATATACAGGCTTGCCAGGAATTGGCCTTCCCCGCCCCCCGAACCGCCGAACTCAATCTGGAATGTCCCGTCCATGCCGTAGCGCCGGATGCGCTGATCCTGCCGGTCGGCCACATACACATAGCCCTGCGAGGCAATGGCGATGTCGAACGGTTTGGCCGTCGCGCCCGGTTCGTCCGGCGCCGGTCCCCAGATGGCGTTGAAGCGTCCGTCGGCGTCCAGCCGCTGAATGCGCGCGTTGCCGATATCCGCAACGTAGATGTTGCCCGTCGTGTCCTTCGCAAGCGCCACCGGCCCGTTGTACTCGTTCGGTCCCGTAAGTTGGCTGCCCCACGTCGCCATGTGCGCGCCGTCGGGTGAAAACACATGAACATAATCATGCCGGCCCCGATCCGTCATGAAGATCTGGCCGTTCGGCGCCACGGCGATGCCGTCCGGAATATCAAATTCGCCGCGCCCGTAACCCTGCCGGCCCCACGCCGTCACAAAGGCGCCCGACGTGTCGAATTTCTGCACGCGGCACTGTCCTTCATCCGTCACATAGACATAACCTTGGGCGTCCACGGCCACGTCCGTCGGAGTGAGGAACTGGCCGTTGTCGCTCCCTTCCGTGCCCCAAACCGCCACAAAAGAGCCGTCCTTGGCAAGCACCTGGACCCGGTGATTGCCGTATTCCGCCACGTATATCCTGCCGGAAGCATCGAGTGCGATGCCGTCGGGCCTGTCGAACTGCCGGTTGCCCGACCCCCGCGCGCCCCACGAGTCCACCAGCGTGCCGTTGGAATCAAAGACCGCAATCCGGTGGTTCAACGTGTCCGCCACATAGATTGTCCCAAAGGCGTCCACCGCAATGCCTTCGGGATGGGCCAGCACACCGCCGCCCCATTCGGCGATAAAAACACCCGACGCCGTAAACCGGAGCACGCGGCTGTTGCCCCGGTCCGCCACGAGCACATGGCCGTTCGAATCCACCGCGAGGCCGGCGGGTTCATCGAACTGGCCGGCGCCCGTCCCTTCCGTACCCCATGCCGTGATAAATTCGCCGCGGGACGAAAATTTCTGTACCCGATGGTTTCGGGCATCAGCGACATAGACGGCGCCCAATGGATCGCAGGCAACCGCATACGGACTGTTGAAATACCACGGCTGCCGCAGGGTCGGCCACATCCGCTCGAATCGGTAGGATATCTCCGCCCCCGAAACTCCGCACAGAGCCATTCCCGCCAGAACGGCCCACACGACAATTCCCGCTTGTTTCTTCATGACCGCGCATACCCTTTCCCGTACGAAACGTGTTTCGCTCCCTCCGTTTTGTCGCCATGCCCCGCCACGATAATTTCCTCGTTCCAATTGATAATACCACATTTTTCTCAAAAATGTTGGAATCGCGTCGAAAGCCGGGCAAACGCACCCGAAGCGGCCAGCCGGCGTTTTACGGAACTTGAGAGTACCGTGTTCACGGAGTCGTGGAGGTCTCGGAATGTAACGCCGATTTCCAAATCGGCTTGCTGAAACACGACATGCCGATTTGGAAATCGGCGCTACAAAGTGGACATTTTCAATTTCAACAGAAGATCTCGTTGCCTGATCCGACATGAAATTGCCTGGAAATGCCAATCTTCATGAAAATTCTTATCCTTTTATCTCAAGAAATCCGTACTCTCAAGTACGGAAGCTTCAAAGGGAAAAGAACGCAAAGGACGAACGGCCAAGAGGCCGTCGGAATCACTCATTGACATAGGTATATAGCGCGTATAGGAATGAAGCCGGGGCGTGTTTATGCTACACTTCCGGCTTATGACCCAAGACGCATATAAACCCATGATCGTGCAGTCGGACCGTTCCATTCTTCTGGAAACGGACAATCCGGCGTTCGAGGACGCACGCGACGCGTTGTCGGTCTTCGCGGAATTGCTGAAATCCCCGGAGCACATCCACACCTACCGCGTGACCCCGCTTTCGCTCTGGAACGCGGCAGCGTCTGGCATGAAAGCCTCGGCCATCATCGAGAACCTCCGACGGTTCAGCAAGTACGAGGTTCCGCAGAACGTCATTGCGGACGTCGAGGACAACATCGCCCGGTACGGCCAGCTCAAGTTGTTCAAGGACGAGAAGGGCCGTCTGATCCTCGAATCCCAGAACACGCTGCTCATCACGGAACTGCTGAATCAGCGGTCGTTGCAACCCTTCATCACCGGATCGCCCGATCGCACGCGGATCTTCGTCAAGCCCGAAGATCGCGGCAATGTGAAATGCGCGCTGATCAAACTGGGTTTTCCCGTCGAGGATTTGGCTGGATACGTGGCCGGCTCCCCCCTCGAACTGGCCCTGCGGGAAAGGGCGCTGGGCGGTTATCCATTTTCCCTGCGCCGCTACCAGATCGAGTCGGTGGAGGCGTTTCACATGCGGGGATCCAACTACGGCGGAAGCGGGGTGGTCGTGCTGCCGTGCGGGGCGGGCAAGACGATCGTCGGCATTGGCGTCATTCATGCCTTGCAAACGCACACGCTTATCCTGACCACCAACACGGTCGCGCTCCGGCAATGGCGCAACGAACTGCTTGACAAGACCACCCTGACGGCGGATCAGATCGGCGAATACAGCGGCGACCTCAAGGAAATCAAGCCGGTCACGATTGCCACCTACCAAATCCTGACGTATCGCAAGGCCAAGGACAGCCCCTTTGTCCATTTCGGCCTGTTCGACGAAGGCAATTGGGGACTGATCATCTACGACGAGGTCCACTTGCTGCCCGCCCCGGTGTTCCGCGCGACGGCCACGCTGCAGGCGCGGCGGCGGTTGGGCCTGACGGCCACGCTGGTGCGCGAGGACGCGCGCGAGGACGACGTTTTCAGCCTTATCGGCCCGAAGAAGTACGATGTTCCCTGGAAGGTCCTCGAAAAACAGGGCTGGATTGCACAGGCCGTTTGCACCGAGTTGCGTGTGCGGCTGCCCGAGGAGGAACGCTTCCGCTACGCCATCGCGAATAAGCGCGACAAGTTCCGCATCGCCTCGACGAACCCCGTCAAGGAGGCTTTGTGCGAGGAACTCATCGAGCGCCATCGCGACGACAATGTCCTCGTAATCGGCCAATACCTCGACCAGCTCAAGCTGCTCACGAAACGCTTCAAGGCGCCGCTGATTACCGGACGCACATCAACGAAGGAACGGGAACGCCTCTATGGCGCGTTTCGCAACGGCGAAATCAAATTGCTGATCGTGTCGAAGGTGGCGAATTTCGCCATAGACCTTCCCGACGCCAACGTCGCCATCCAGGTGTCCGGCACATTCGGGTCGCGCCAGGAAGAGGCCCAGCGCCTGGGACGCATCCTCCGCCCGAAGGCCAACGGAAGCGTTGCGCGGTTCTATTCGCTCGTGTCGAAAGATACCTGCGACCAGGATTACAGCGTCAAGCGCCAGTTATTTCTCACCGAGCAGGGATACCGGTACGAAATCATGAACGCCGAAGCGTACTGAGGCTCGGCGTTGGATTTTATTCGCCCATACTGCCGTTGCTTCCGGCGGCATGGGCCGTGCCCAGCATTTCGACTTCGGCGTCAATCGTCTTGCCGTCCTTCGTGAGGCCCTCCACATAGGCCGTCACGGCGTCGGTGAACGAGAAATCGCACGGTTCGACGGGCGGAAGGACGGCGTTCTTGTCCATGACTTTCAGAAACCGGGTTTCCCATTCGAGTTTGGGCATCGCGATGCTATAGGACTTGCCCGGCTTGAGGCCCGTGCGGAAGCCCCATTCGGATCGGGCGCCGCCGGGAACGATTGTCGCCTTGAAACCGGCCCATTGCGAAATGCCCTTTCCTTCCCGCAACAAACCCAGCATATAGGCCTGAATCTGCGCGCCGGTAAGGCGGGTCTTGATCAGTTCGTGTCCGCGCTGGCCGCCCGTCGCGAAGATCGCGTTCACGTCAATATCGCCCTTGGGCAACGGACTGCGCATGATCTGGCCGGTATTGCAGAAGGCGATGTCCGTGCCGGCGCGTTTCCGTATCGCCACGGCGGCGAGCTTGGCCATGCCGTCCGCCGTGACCGGTTTCGACGCATGCCCGACGACGCGCGCCGCCTCGGGACAGAGTTCTTGTTCGCGCGCGGCAATCCAGTCCCGCATCGCGTTGTCGCACGGAACGGCCGCGCCGTTCATCTCGACGACTTCGCCCTCGAAAGAGACGATTTTCTTCGCATCGAGGTCCACGGCCAGTTCAAGACGCCCGACGTGCCGCGCATACATGCCGGCCTGCACGATGAGGGCGCCCGTCTTTTTCGCGACCACGGGTTTTTTCAGCAACTCGTGCGTGTGCGCCGAAACGAACACATCCACTTCCGGCGCGCGTTCACTCAATTCCTCCGCCGCTTTCGAGCCGAGATGACACAACGCGACCTGGATGTGCGATTCCAGCTTGAGACGCCCGGCCTCCCGCTCAAGCGCCTCGGCCGTCTGGTCTGTGTTCATCAGCGGGTAGGTCTTGGGCAGGGTCATGCCGATGACGGCCACCTTGACGCCTTGCACATCGAATATCTTGGAGGCCGGAAAAAGCAGGGCGCCGTCCTTGTCGGTCCAGTTGATGCAGAGCAGCGGCACGTGCGGCATGCGCGCCTGGCATTCACGTATATACTCGATGCCGTGTTTGGCTTCGTGATTGCCGATGGTAACGGCATCGTAGCGGATGCGGTCCATGGCCTCGTAGGTAAGAAGGCTTTTCGATGCAAACGCGGCCATGTCGCCTTTTTCGGTCACGTCGCCCGCATCGAGCAGCAACACGTCCGGACGTTCGGCCCTGGCCTTGGCGACATATCCGGCCACATACGGAAGGCCGCCCACCCCTTCGTAGCCCGTCCGGACATGATCGTGGACGTCGTTCGTGTGCAGGATAAGCAGCGACGCCGTTTCGCCCGCCGCGGACCACGCCGCCAGCGCCATAAGCCCAAGCAGCCAACTCGTGTACCGGTTTCGCATGTTGGTCTCTCCCGTTCCATCCGTAAAGGCGGCATTATTCTATGTCCCGCCCCAAACCGTCAACATTTCGACAAGTTGCGACGCCGTCGCGTTTTGGCGCATAACGGTTTCCGATGAACATGGATGCAAACGGCGAATACGATGTCGCAATCATCGGCGCGGGGCTGGCCGGCCTGTCGGCCGGGGCGCTGCTGGCGAAACGCGGCTGGCGGGTGTTGCTGCTGGAGCGATCGAGCCGCGTGGGCGGACGCGCCTCGTATATCGAGCGCGACGGTATTGTCTTTGAGTACGGGCAGCATTCGCACCGCTTGGGCCCGGATGGAATGGCCGCCCGGGTCTTCCGCGAACTGGGCGAGACCATCCGTTGGGCCGAACCGGCGAACGCCCGCGCATACCTCTATCGCGACGGCCGGCTCTATCCGCGTCCGGAAGGCCCCCTCGGCTTTTTGCGATCGCGCCTGATGTCCCTTCCCGCCCGTCTTGCGTTTCTACGGGTGTACAGGCGGCTGTTGGGCGAAAATCCGGACCTGTGGTACGGCGCAACGCTGATGGACTGGTATCGTGAGCGGTTTCGCAATCCGGAAGTCGGTCGGTTTCTGTCTTTTCTCGGATTGACGGTCATGCTGCCCTATCCGGACCGCGTTTCGGCGGGAGAGGTCATCCACTTTCTGAAGCGCGCGGCCGCAGCCCCAGTCAAACAGGGGGAACCGCTGGGCGGCATGACGCAAACCCTCGGCACGCTCGAGCGCGTTTTTACCCGGCAGGGCGGCCTGCTGCATCGCGCCGAGCGCGTTCATGCCATCGAAATCGAAAACGGCGCGACGACCGGCGTGCGCACCGATCGCGCGCGCTACCGGGCGGCGCGGGTTGTCACGGCCTTTCCGCTGTTCCAGTTGTTCGATCTGGTCTCGGATGAGCATTTCGCGCCGGATTTTGTGCGTTACGTCCGACAGATCCGGCCGTCCCGGGGTGTCAGCATTGATTTTGTGTTCGACGAATCCTCGGCGCCCCCTCCCGGCAGCATGCTCGGTGTGGATTTGCCGCTATGGGTCAAACTGCGCAGCAACAACGCCCCCGGCATGGCCCCGGATGGGCAATGCGTCTCCACATGGGGGTTGCTGCTGCCGCCGGATGCCGAAGCAACCGCCCGCGAGGCGGATCGGGCGGAAGCAACCATCAAGCGCATCATGGGGGAGGTCTTCCTTGGTCTTCCGGGCAAAGTCCGCGAGGAACGCCGCCTGCTCATCCCTGTGGTCAATGGCAATATGCTGACACCCGCCCAATCCTATCCCAACCGGCCGGATATCGTCTCGCGCGATGTGCGCGGGCTTTTTTTCATCGGCGACACGACCCGCGGCGAAGGCTGCAGCGGCGATATCGCCTTTTCGTCGGCGCTCAAGCTCGCCGAACACCTGGGAACCCCTTGACGAAAAGGGGTTCCCAGGCGTGTTTTTCTTCATCACTATTTTTTCTTTTTCTTTTATTCGTCGTGTGACGCTGTTGCCTTGTCAATATCTTCTTGGGTAACCAACAACGTCAACTTGGCTGGATCAATGGCATTTTCGACACTGGCGCTTTTGACATTCCAGAATTCTTTCCACTGCTCGACTGTGTCAAGATTAGCTGCCGCGCTATCGGAAGCCCAGATATCCTGCAATGCGGACTTGGAAGCGTTTCGCAATTGCGGATCCGAACTTTCCATGCCTTTCAGAAGGACCGGTGTTGCCGTTTTATGGCCACATACACCCAAGGCGCGTGCGGCTCGGAAGCGCACCGATTGTTCCAGATCGATTGTGCCATCCGCGATGGTCTCAACATCATCCGCGTCTTTGTATGTGGCCAGCAATTCAAGCACCGTCGCCCTGATGGCCGGATCTGGATTAATGGTGAAGCGAGAGAGAACATCCTTGGCGTTATCAGCATCAAGTTCCACCAGCACCCGTAAAAGTTCCGGCGCAACAGTGCCTTTCGTATACGGAAGACTGGCATCTATATACTGGAAGACAGGCAATTCCTTGTTCAGATCGGCAAGTTTTCGGCGTGCGTCGTTCCGCTTCGCCTCGTCATCCGACCACAACGGACTCATCGCCGCGCGAACACGGTCTCGTTCTTCTTCCGTCATGCCCGTACGGACTTCCAATGCAATTTTCTGTTGTTTGGCCAGCGCTTCGGTTACCTGTGACTCGTCGCCAGTCTTCGAGTTGCTTTCGACACGTGAAACAAGACTGGTGCTGAAGGACAGCTTTCGCGTAACAATATCGATCATGATTGTCTCACTGTCGGGATAAGACACCACGCCATCCAGATACGAGCCATCCGAGAAATGGACCGTGTCGGCAAATACCCATGGCGTGACACACAACATGGCTGCCAAAATCAAGTGTTTTTTCATGATTCGCTCTCCTTTTGCTTTTCTCGTCTATCGTTGATACACCGAACGGGCGAAAACCACCTGGGTCGGATCCACGATGTTCAAGAAAGCGGTTACACGCTTGTCGTAATACACTTCAATGCCGCCATAGTAGGGGGAACTCGTAGAGGTATGTGCGTTGTCCGTTGACAACAATCCAAGGTCAGCGCAAACGATACCACCACGAATCCACAACTTTCCGTACATCTGCGACTTGTGCCGTCCGTTGCTTCGTATTACCCCGAAGATACTATTGTTTGTATACAGCAATCCATCGAACCGGAACGGTGAATAATTGACAGACTCGTTGGCGACTGAAGGATTGGCGCGGCGGTAGGCTTCGTCGTCATACCAGATTTTACGCAGGGTGCTTTCACTAATCCACCCGTTCTTAGGGGCAAGGCTCATCACAGTGGCATTAGTTCCCATAAAATAAGTATCCGAAGGGTTCGTGGACAACGCAGTAACGCCCGGACTGGCATAATTTACCACGTGCTCAATGAGATCAGGGGCGGTACTACTCGTCACGCGGTACATATAGATTCCGGCATCGTCACGGAGCTTGTAATACCGGGGGGTATAATTTGGAATATAATAGTTGGGGTTATGGTCGGCACTTCCCGGCGGTGCCCATTTCTGGTACTCCATGCGATTGAACAGCATGAGTTCCGACGTGGTAAAGCTGCATTGGCTTTCCGGCTGAACCTTCACGGTGTGCGTCTTATTGTTGGAGTCCTTGTAGGTGTATGTGCTCGTGACAGTGCCGGCTCCCGCCGGAACAACGCCGGGATCCACCACGCTGGGATCCATGTAACCGACGTTCGTGGTTTTACCGTTGCTCATGGTGGCCGTCGCGACGGCCTGGTCCACGCGCGTAAATTTTCCCTGCCATACACCTGTATCTACCGAATCAATATAGCCGGTTCCGCTTTTTGTTGCTACGTAGTTGTTCTTCGCGCGTCTCGTCGTATAGTCGCCCATCAATATATTTCCGCCCGCCTCAAGCGCAAACGCGTTTTCCGTCCCATCGGCCGCTTCGCCGAATTTGCCGGGAGCATCCGCATAGGTTACATCACCGACAACGTATACATTGCCCCTAACCTGAAGGGCGCCATATCCCTTGACGACTCCCTTGATTACGACGTCCCCATTTACGGCTACATTTTTGTCAATGACGATTGGATTGCTTTCGGTGCCCACGAGGATCAGGTTTCCATCGTATTTACCATTGGCTAATTGGGTCATCGTGGTGGAATCGGCGCTGGTGGGCAATGTCGCGCCGTCATAGGCACCGTCAGGTGGCACGCCAACGGCGATACCACCCGTTATGGATCCATTGGCCGTATTCATTGTCTTTACGAATTCGGCGGTATCCACAACTCGATTATTGTTCTCATCCGGAAACGGCGGAGGAAATGTCTCTGGCAAAGGACCGTCTGTCATCTTGGCAGTTTCCTTGGGATAATTCAGATACAGGTTGGCGAATTGCTCGGGCGATCCATTGGAAACAGCGGCATTCGTCAGCGCAACGCTAGTCATCGCACCCGTACTCGAATTCTGAGTGATTTTACCGTTTGTGCTGCTGAACGCATAGGCGCCGAACTTTCCGCTAGTGAAAGCGGCCGTAATCCCGCTAGCACTCAACAAATTGCCATTCTTGTCGTATACGTTGCCACGCGTGTACCAGCTGCCTGCGTTAAGCGAATCAGCTTCGTTGGTACGGATCAACAATGATTCAAGTGCGGCCACTTTGATGCGATCAGAAGTGCCGTATGCGCGTTCCGCATTGGTCTTCATGACGATGTCGCCATTGCTGGCCAGTTTATACATGTCCATGTTCAAAAATTGCGCATGGCATAAAATACAGTTGATATTGTTGGCCAGCACGGCAAACTGGAATCCCGCAAAGGGTGCTCCGGAAATCTTTACTGTCTGCGTAATGCTCTTGGTTTGTGGCTCGGGGCCGGTGATGACCTGGGCTGTGGCCACCAGTGTCAGTATCACACTCGATGTCTCGTCGCACCGCGCAATTTCCAGGCCGGTGATCACCGCGCCGTTCGGCAATAGGCGCGTGTTGTCTTGGGAATAAATAACAGCCGGTGGATTGAGTGAAATGGTTCCGTCGCCATTGTAGTCCCGTTGAACACCGTTGAGAACCTCGTTATTTCCGACGATGTTATTGATAAACAGGCGATAGGACGCCAGATTGCCTGTGGTATTGCCATTACCCACGATGTACTGGTTCCAGACGCGTTCGATGGCCATGTCTACGGCTGCCTTGCACGCCTCATCCAAAATAACGTCGTTGTTGGCGCGATTGGTAAATTGGGCCGAAGTGTGGACCATAACCATTACTATTGCCACAGCACCGGAAACCATGATAACCGCCATCAACGCCACTAGGAGCGCCATCCCTTCCCGATTATTATTGAGTCGTTGTATTGGAAAGTGCATGAGGCTGCCCTCCTTTCCCAAATTGCCTGCTCTAGTTCTGAAGATAAACACTGCTGCTGGCAGTGGCCCAGACAAGATCACGGCGGCGAGTATTTGCAACACAGGCCGAGGTAACCGTTATTGTGAGGACATCGTTGGCGGCATTCAGTGAAAATTGCACATTGGCTAAATCGTTGATTCCACCCACTACCCGCTGTGGAACGCCGGCTTGGGCTCGCATGATACAACGGGTAAGCGCGCCGTCGCCGTTGGTGTCTTCATTTGCATCCAGCAAGCCGTTCCCATTCGCATCCTCGTTGACAAAAGTATATGTAATCGGTTGTGAATATGAGGTGCCAAGGTTGTCTGCTGGCACTTGAAATCGTACAGAAGAAGCGCTCAGTAGGGTAAGGGGCTGAAGCGGGGGATTCAGGCTGGAATTCGTTTGTTTTGAGGCTTGTTCAAGTTCGGCGTTCAAGGCAACCAAAACGTCCCGCACACCCCCCTGTGCACGTGCCTTCGTTGTCGAGATTGCCACTCCCGCATTCATCGAATTTATCACCGTAATGGTCAGAACCCCCAAGATGGAAAGAAGGGCAATGGACATAGTGGTTTCCAAAAGCGTGAATCCATACATGCGTCGCTTCATTGAATTCATCCTCACTGATCCGTAATTGCCGTTGACAAGTTCACGTTCGTTGCATGCCCTTGCAGATCCTGCCATGCTATTGTCACATTCGGCACAAGCGGGTTGGCCGCAGGGTCCTCGTATGAAATAGTAAGGGTCGAATTCCTGAGCTGGGCCGGTCCGGCTGATTGACCGGGAGGAAACTGGGCAACCACAGCGGCCAATCCAGCCGCCCGTGCATTGCGCATCTGATTCAGAATTGCACGGCACTGGTTGATGGCCACCACCCGCTGATTTTGCATATCCATCACCGCGTAATATGTTATGAGACTCTGGGCCGACACAGCAATGGTCACGGTGAAAATGGCCATTGCCATGGTAATTTCCAGAAGGCTGAAACCTTCTTTAAATCTTTTCTGCTTTTTGTTGCTCATTCTATGTGTTCATCCTTATCCATGCTTGCCACCATACACCTAAGCAAGATTCATGCCTTTTAGAATATCAGGGCATTGAAATCAAAATTATCCGATTGTAACCGCCCTCTCCTCCGCATGACAACCGCGAACTTCAAATGTAAGTCCTTTTGTAACAATAACTAACTCATGGCTCTAATGATTTGGCGATCTTGAATCGGGCGTTAATCATCTACGAGTGAATGAACGATACTGGACTATGGTTTTAACAAAAAGACAACATTTAGATGCCGAAAAATGGTCACATTCCGCATTCTTAAAAAGACAGGCCTTACTTCCAGCTCTTTTCAAGTCGCACCTGCAAAAAAAGTACATTTCGACAGATTGAACTATAATCACTATTTTAACCGTTCACCGCCTTGATGTATAGTGTAACGCATTATGTTGAGGATGTAAAGAAAAAAAGTTGCTATTTTGCGGCTTAATTCTATATATTGTGCTTATGGACATTCAGCCTCACAATATATTGGGTCTGAATCTGAAGGAGGTAGATTTCAAGACCTATTTGGAGCGGCAGTTATGGGCACTGGTGCAGTGGCAGGCGCAAAAGATTGTGATGCCGGAGAAGCGGGTGGCAGAACTGCAAAAGAGAACGCGGAACTGAGTGTGACTTTCGGCGAGCCGGTTGCGCTGTAGATTGTGAAAGTTGACGGATGGCGTGGTCCGGTCATCTCAATCGGGTTGGTGAATGGTTTGGCGAGGGGGCACAACGCGGCTGAGTGTGATTTGCGGCGAGCAACGCAACGATTGTTGTCAGTTCAGTCCGATTATTCTTATACTCGTTTTACTTTCTTTGTGCATTGCCCATGTAGGGTACATAGAAATGTTGAACTAGGAAATTATATTTTTGTCCGATTCATTACGGCGGGTTTGCCCTAGAGGTTTTTCACCGATATGTCTTTATGCAAGAAAGCAGCCATGTTTACGCTTCTTATTGTCGTCTTTCATTTGTCATTGTACTTTTTGGTTCAACACGGCGTGCTCCTGCCAAGTTTTCGTGCACTGGAACGCCAAGAAAGTATGGAAGATGCAACGCGGGTCATGGCTTTGCTCCAGCGCGAGATTTATTATCTGGATTCACTCTGCCTGGACTGGGCATGGTGGGATGACACATACGATTATACGAAGAGCGGTGATGCGAATTATGAAGAGTCGAATCTAACGGATACCAGCTTTACCGACAATAAATTGAATCTTATCTTCATATTGGACATAGACGGAAAAGTGAAATTTGGCCGGATCTGTGAATTCGGCCATAAGAATAATGGCATTCACGATTTGTCGCTTCCGGAGTTTCCCAAGGGGCAATGGCCTTCCACGCACCCATTGTTACAACACAACGAATCCCAGCGTAAGATAACAGGCCTACTTCGCACGAGCCGGGGCGCCATGATGGTTGCCGCGCGGCCCATTCTAACCTCGAACAATCTCGGGCCTGTTCGCGGCACGCTGGTCATGGGGCGGTTCTGCGACGCGAAAACCGCCGCGGCCCTGGGCGAAACGGCCCGCGTTCCGGTCCGGTTGGAACTCTTGCCCGAGACCCCGGTAGCCGGCATGATGATCGAGCGCGCCGATTCGCCGCGCGCCTTTGCCTTCGCGGAAGAATCCGATCGATTGCTGCGGGTTTCGACCATCGTGCCCGACATTCAGGGCAAGCCGCTGCTGCGGCTGCACATAACGACAGACCGGAATATCATGCGCAAGGGGCAAAACGTCATGGACATGACGCTCTGGGCGATGGGATTCACGGGACTCGCGGTGTTCATCGCAGTGCTGATCTTTTTACAGCGATCGGTGCTCGGCCCGCTGATGGGCCTGACGCGGCACGTGGCGCGCGTCGGAAGGGAAAAGGATCTCGTTCATGTTGACCTGCCGCCCCGGAACGACGAGATCGGCTCGCTGGCGACGGAATTCAACCGGATGGTGCAGCGGATTCAGGACGACCGCGCGGAACGGGAACGGGCGGAAGCCGATCTGCGGGTCATGCAGGAGCGTGTCCTGCGCGCGGAACACCTTGCGACGCTAGGCGAAATGGGCGCGTCCGTCGCCCATGAGATGCGCAATCCCCTGGCCGGCCTCAGCGCGGCGCTACAAGTGTTGCGGGGCGAACTCGCGGAAAACGACTCCCGCCGGGAAGTCATGGAAGAAGCGCTGGCCCAGATTCGCCGCATGGATCATATCATCGGCCAGTTGCTCCTGTTCGCAAGGCCATGGGAACCGTGCAAGGCGCCGGTGGATTTGCGCGCGCTGGCGGAAAAGATCTCCGGCGAGGCCGCCAATGCGCATGCTTTCGCCGGAATCCGGATCGTCGTGGAAGGCGACGGGACTGTCATGGCCCCCGTGGACGCCGCGCTCGTAGGGCAGATCATGCACAATCTCATGTCGAACGCGGCGGATGCGATTCGCGCGGCCGCGCCGGACGTTCCCATGATGCGGTGGACATTCAGGGAAACGGCCGACAGCGTGGCGTTGATCCTGCATGACAACGGCGGCGGTCTCGCACCGGACGCCCGCTCCAACCTGTTCCGTCCCTTTTTCACGACGAAGACCCATGGAACCGGCCTCGGCCTTGCCATTTGCCGCAGAATCGTCGAGGCGCACGGCGGAACGATTTCCATCGAGGGCGGGAACGGCCATGGGACAACGGCAACCGTTTCATTCCCGAAGGGACTTTAATGAAATCGGACATTGTGGCCCCATCGGATTTCACCCGGATACTCAAAAGATTGAGAGTACCGTGTTCTCGGAGTCGTGAACGTTTCGGAATGCAACGCCGATTTCCAAATCGGCTTGCTGAAACACGACATGCCGATTTGGAAATCGG
>DAOTMJ010000061.1 GCA_035450225.1 Candidatus Hydrogenedentota bacterium | reverse complement strand
GTCCCTCCGGGACTTCGTGTCGAACACCGTCTCATTCGACCGATCTGAAAATGTAGAAACTCCAGGAAGCGGCATCTTGCCGCTTTTCCGTCTCCTCGTTCGATCAAGAACGGCATGAGTCTCCGAGAAAATTCTTCCCCCTGCCGCTTACTTCGCCTTCTTGACGGAGAATCCAAAGTGGCCGAGTTTCTTGCCGAGGGCGTAATAGCCGCCGTGGGCGAAAGCGGCAAGTCCTTCCTTTTCCCATGCGAGGCGACCGCCGGGCGAAACGAGGTGTTCCGAAATCTGAACCGCGACAATCTCCGCGATGAACAAAGTGTGGACACCGAGTTCGTGGATCTGCTTCACGGCGCATTCCAGATTGATCGGACATTCGAGTACGATCGGCGCATGGATTTTGCTGGCTGGAACCGGCGTCAGGCCGGTCCGCTCGAACTTGTCCACCTCGCGCCCCGACACGCAACCACAGTAATCCGTTGCGCGGATGAGTTTCGGCGACGGGATATTGACGACGCACTCGCGTGTCCGCACGAGGATGTCGTAGGTCAGCCGGCTCGGGCGCAACGCCAGCGCCAGCATCGGCGGTTCGCTGCACACCGTTCCGGTCCATGCCACGGCGCAAAGGTTCGGCGGGCCGTCCCCGTCCTGCACGGACACGAGCACGACCGGCACCGGATTGAGCATTGTGCCCGGTTCCCACACGATCTTTTGTATCGGCGCCGCTTCCTCGCGTTTCTTCCGGCGGCGCGCCAGCCCCGTGCCCTTTTTCATTGTTGCGCGTTGCATCGTGAATCCTCCTTGCCTTCTTGCCAACCACACGATTGCCGCTTCGATTATAACCACAAAATCGTTCACGATTGCGATAATGATCCTTCGTGTGCGAGAAATGCGCAGCCGGCCACGGGGAACGGTTACGGACCCTTTTACTTGGTGGGCGGAAAAAAGGCAAATGCACATTCGACACCTTGACAAATTATGGGCATATGCTCATAATATATTCGATGTGAGAAAAGATACCGTTCTATGCCGCGTCCACAATGTTGTCGTCGAATCAGCCGGGAACCGCCATGTGTTGTCTTTAAGCCGGCAGGCATCCCTGTCCGTTTGCTTGAAGAAATTGTATTGACATTGGATGAATTCGAGGCGTTGCGGTTGGCGGACTGGGAGGGACTCTATCAGGAAGCGGCAGCCGCATCCATGGATGTGTCGCGCCAGACTTTTGGCCGGATTCTCGATAGCGCACGAGGAAAGACGGCCCAAGCCCTCGTCTATGGGAAGGCCTTGAAAATTGAAGGCGGAAAGATCGAGATGCGGGCGACAAGACAATTCCAGTGTCTGGACTGTGAACATAGGTGGGAAACCCCTTTTGGATGCGGCCGACCGGATGGATGCCCAAACTGTAAGAGTACGAACTTCTGCCGCGAAACCGCCGGGATGCAAGTACCGGGCGGAAGACGGAGAGGACAACGACAGGTTCGTAGACAATGTTGCCGCCGACGCGGCCAATTCAAACAGGAAAAATAACGCAAGAATGAAAGGAACGATTGATTATGAAGAAAATTGCCGTACCGTCCGATGACGGGATTTTTATCGCAGCCCATTTCGGCAGAAGCGCTTCATTTCTCATTTTCGAGATTGAAGAAGGGCGGATAGCGAGAGAAGAAGTCCGGGTAAATGGCCAAGGCGGAGACCCCCCTGGCGAATGCCACGGATCGGGTCCGCATGGCCACTCACACGGGCGCCATCATGCAACAATGGGAGAAGCCCTTCAAGACTGCGAGGCAATCCTTTGCCGTGGCATGGGATGGCGTGCAGCCGAAGCGCTCAAGGCTTTCAACATTGAACCGCTGATCGTGCAAACGGAATTGCCGGCCCGGAAAGCAGTCGAGGCGTATCTTTCCGGAACGCTTCAGACCGGCACCGGGTTTTGTGCTTGTCATCACTGACATTTTGCGCGAAATCGCCATCGGGCAGGGAATCCTTCCAGGACAAAGGCCCCACAATGGGTTGGAGATGACATGACGGAACAAATGGAAGTTTTGATACTGGCGGATAACAAGGCTGTCGCTCCTGGGATAACCACGGAGCATGGCCTTTCGATGTGGGTCAGTGTAGACGGGAAACATATCCTTTTCGATACCGGGATGGGTGTGGCGCTTCCCGCAAATGTCGCTGTGCTTGGCGTTGACCTTCGTCAAACCGATTTCATTGCACTTAGCCACGGCCATTTCGACCACACGGGCGGTTTGCCGTATGTATTTGGGGTGGCGGCCGCCCCGCGCATCTTTATGCACCCGGATGCCTTTGGGATGAGATACGGCTGTCTGCAAACGCCTCCACACAAACCAATCGGCATGCGTCCCGAGATTGCGGAAATCCTCTTCGCAAGAACCGCGGAAATCATTTTCACAACCAGTCCCATGCAAATCTCGGATCATGCCTGGATTACAGGACCCGTTCCGCGCCGCACAGCCTTTGAGGATACCGGCGGACCGTTTTTTGTGGACGAGGCCTGTCAAGTCAAGGATGCCATCACGGATGATCAGGCCATGTGGCTGGAGACTGCCGAAGGAATTGTGCTTCTATTGGGTTGTGCGCATTCGGGAGTGGTCAATACGATTGAGTATGTTTCATCGCTCACGCACGGTTCGCCGATTCATGCGATCATTGGCGGCATGCATCTGGTCAACGCATCCGGGGAACGGCTCGAAGCCACCATAAGGGCCCTGAGACAGTTTCACGTAGAATGTATGGCGCCATGCCATTGCACCGGTGATAACGCTCTTCCCGTCCTTATGGAACAGTTTCCGGAACAGTATGTCCAGGCGGGCGCCGGAAGCCGTTTTACATGGTCTGTCCGTAATTGACGGTAGATCAATCGCTCAGCCGTCAATATCCCTGCTTGCCAAGCAATGTCTCCGGCGCGCCGCCGGGTTTCTTCCCGTAATATTGCATGAGCAAATCGCACCGGTCGGTGAAGAAACCGTCCACGCCGAACCACGAGAAGACGCGGAATTGCCACGGGTGGTTGGCGGTGTAGGCGTGGATATGGATCGCGGCGTTGTGGGCTTTGGCATTATTCCACGGCCACGCGATGAGGCCGACGGGGCCGATGCCGCAGCCAACCTCTTTGGCGTCGGCGATGAGTTGGTCCCATCCGATTTCCTTCGGCATGCCCATGCCGATGAGATACACCCGCGGCGAATCGGGCGCGAGTTCCTTGATTCGGCGCAGGCTGGCGATGCTGAACGACTGGAACACGGATTTCGCCATGCCGTTATCGAAAGTTCCGAGCCAGTTACGGCGCCGCAACAGATCCACCAGTTCGGCTTCGTAGCCGGCGTGGCGTGCGGGCGATTTGGTTTCCATGTAGAGCGCGGGCTTGTTCGTGCCGGATTCGGCAATCGCAATCACTTCCTCGACCGTGAGGATCTTGACGCCGGCGAATTTCGGGCGCGCGCGGTCCGGGTAGGCCTTGTTGAACCACGAACCGGCATCCAGTTGCTTCAATTCGGCCAGCGTGAAATCCGCGATGCCATCCTTCTCGCGACCGGGGAAAATTTGCGCGGCGTTCGTCGTCCGCTCGACACGGTCGTCGTGGAACGCGACGAGGATGCGATCCTTTGTGCGTTGAACGTCCAGTTCGAGATAGTCCGCGCCGAGGTCGCGCGCGAGAAGGTACGCGGGTTCCGTTTCCTCGGGCGCATACCACGATGCGCCGCGATGGGCAATGACGGCCGGACGCGGAATGGCCTTCGACGCCGCTTCCATGTGTCGCGCGGGCCAGCGGATCTGCCGGAAATACACATGGCCAATCGCCGCCCCAATAAAGACCAGGATGCACAACGCCGACACGACAATTGCTTTCTTCCGTTTCATTGCCTTCTCCATTTCAGCCATTCACCGCCACTCCCAATCAAATTCAGCACAACGGCCTGCGGCGGCGTTTATGTCCATTGAATACACGCCCTTCTTGTCCGGTTTCACTTTTTCCCGGCAGGTTCCGGCGAAAGCAGGTGAATCCAATGTTCGTTGAACTCGACGTGTTTGATGGTTTTTCGCAGGAAACTGTACGTCACGTGGATATGTCCATCCGACGACTGCATGACGCACGGATAGGAATACTCGCCGGGATTCGATTCAAGGGCGACCGGCGGACGCCATGTGCGGCCTTCGTCTTCGGAAAGCGCGACGGACAGCGGTGTGCGTTTTATCGAACTGTCGTTGAAGACGAGCGCGAGGTGGCCGTTGTCGAACCGGCACATCGAAATGCCGGCATGCGGACACCGCAATGTCATGGGGACGGCTTCCGTCCACGTCGAGCCGTTGTCGGCGGACTCGCTTTGAAGAATGTACGGGGCGTTTCGCAGTACGGCAAAGAGCGATCCATCCGCCCGCTGAATGACGGACGGTTGCCCCGCGCGAAAATTCCCGGTCGGGATATATCCGCGCACGGTCCATGTGTCGCCGCCGTCCCGTGTGGTGATGAAGCCGGGCTGCGCGCCGCTGATGGGCACGAGCAGGTCGCCGTTCCGCAGGAGAATCGGCGGGTTGCGTATCCCGCCGGGGATATCCGTCAATTCGCGATCGTTGCTCCAGGTGGCGCCGTTGTCTTCCGAGTACCGGAACATGAGCGTGCCCTTGCCCCACATGCCGCTGCGGATGGGCCGTTCCTCGTCCATGCGGTCGTACAGGATGCCGATACGGTTGGCGGACACGCGGAACACGACGGCGTTGCCCGGCGGATGAAACGGTTGGCCTGTGACGAAACGGTCGGGCGCGGACCACATCCGCCCGCCCTTCGTGCGGCGCGCGATAAAAAGCGCTTGATCGTCGCCGGACTCGAAACTGCCGCCGAACCATACACAGAGCAGATCGCCGTTGAACGCTTCGGCAATCGTCGAGCAATGGTGGTCCGGCGCCCATGGTTGCTTCTCGAAAATGACTTCCGATGAGAACGCGACCGGTTCGCCGGGGGGCGCGGTTTCGCCCATGCTTCCCGTTTCGCCAATCGGCGTGCCGGTGGCGGGAGATTCGCCGCGCTGGACATCCTGGTCTTTCGACATCTGCATAACCCGGTTCTCGATTTCCTGAACGGCTTTCGCATCGCCGAATCCGCCGCGATAGACGAGGACGCCCTCTTTGTCTATCAGGAAGACTTCAGGCGTGACGCGCGCGCCCAGTCGTTTCGCCGCGCGGCCTTCCACATCGCGATACACGGGGAAAATCAGGGATCGCCCCTGGCAGAAAGCGCGTATCTCGTCGCGCGTCTCGCCGGCATTCGAGAACACGCCCACGAACAGAACACCCTTCCGGCGATATTTTTCCGCCATGTCGGAGATGATGCCCGCGGCTGCTTGCGTCGCGGGCGCGCGGCTGGACAGGAAAACCACCGCCGTTCCAAGCCGCGAAGCGTAATTTTGCATGATGAGTTCATGACCGTCGAGCGTCTGCAAGGTCAATGCGCCCACGGCGAGGCCGATTTCGATGATCGTGGACATCGCAAGTCCTCCCGCTGCTGGAAATGGTGTATCAGATTCGCCGCAACGGAGCAAGGCGCGCAAAAAAAGCGGATTGACTTCGTGGCGTAAAATGGCCCAGCATGGCGTGTGCAACCGAGAGGGAGAACACACCATGCGATTCATGACGATCATCGTGGCGGGCGCATGTATTAGTCTGTCGGTACTCGCGCAGGAGGAGAAAGCCATGCGATACGAAGCGAATTGGGACAGCCTGAAACAGTACAAGGTTCCGGAATGGTACAAGGACGCCAAATTTGGGATTTTTATCCATTGGGGCGTCTACTCCGTGCCGGCCTTCGGTAACGAATGGTATCCCCGCAACATGTACCGGAAGAATTCGCTCGAATACAGGCATCATGTCAAAACCTACGGTCCCCAATCGGAATTCGGATACAAGGACTTCATTCCAAAGTTCAAGACGCAGCGATTCGATGCGGCGAAGTGGGCGCGTCTTTTCAAGGAATCCGGCGCGAAATACGTGGTGCCGGTCGCGGAGCATCACGACGGATTCGCGATGTACGATTGCGGTTTGTCGGAGTACTGCGCGACGAAGATGGGGCCGAAACGCGACATTGTCGGCGAACTGGCCAAGGCGGTCCGCGCGGAAGGACTGGTTTTCGGCGTGTCGTCGCACCGGGCCGAGCACTGGTGGTTCTTCGATCAAGGAAAGACCTTCGACTCGGACGTGAAAGACGGGCGATGGGACGCGCTCTACGGCCCCGCGCAGCCCGAAAAGGCCTCGACGCCCGACAAGGCATTTCTGGACGATTGGCTTGCGCGCACCCGAGAACTTGTTGACAAGTACCGTCCGCAGGTGGTCTGGTTCGACTGGTGGATCGAACAACCCGTCTTTGCGCCATACCTGCAAGAGTTCGCGGCTTACTACTACAACCGGGGTTTGGAATGGAAACAGGGCGTCGCCATTAATTACAAGAACGAATCCTTTCCGCCCGAAGCCGCCGTGCTCGATATCGAGCGCGGCAAACTCGACAAGACCCGCGACCTTTTCTGGCAGACGGACACATCCATTAGCATCAAGTCGTGGGGATACATCGAAAACGATCGCTTCCGCTCCGTGTCGTCGCTCGTGCATGAACTCGCCGATATCGTCAGCAAGAACGGCTGCCTCCTGCTCAACATTGGCCCGCGTCCGGATGGGACGATCCCGAAAGAGGCCCAACAGATCCTGCGTGGCATCGGCAAATGGCTGAAGACGAATGGCGAGGCCATCTACGGTACGCGGCCGTGGACAATCGCCGCGGAAGGCCCAACCGCCGTCAAGTCCGGTTCCTTTTCCGATCACATGGAAAAACCGTTCACTGCCCGGGATATCCGCTTTACGACAAAAGACGGCGTAATTTATGCCATTATGCTCGGCTGGCCCGATGATGCGTTCCGCGTCGTGTCGCTTGGAAAGAAGAAGACGTCTGATCTCGTCGTGTCCGATGTCGCTTTGCTCGGATGCGCCCAATCCCTCGACTGGACCCAACAGGATGATGCGTTGGTGGTTCGCATCCCGAAAAAGCCCCCGTGCGAACATGCCTATGTGCTGAAAATTGCGCGGAAGTAAGCATTTCGTCATGCGCGCTTGCCGTGGCTCCCGAGAACAAATTCAACATAA
The DNA here is from genome assembly GCA_035450225.1 of Candidatus Hydrogenedentota bacterium. Lineage (NCBI taxonomy): Bacteria > Pseudomonadati > Candidatus Hydrogenedentota > Candidatus Hydrogenedentota bacterium. The sequence continues at coordinate 12,847 of DAOTMJ010000061.1, read as the reverse complement.
TGGCCTGCGGCGTTGCATTTTGGACCGCGCGAATCCATGCACAAGATCGCAGGATGGCGCCACCCGGGCCAACCGGCCGGGTGACGGCCGGGGCCATTGTATTGCGTCATCCTCGGGAAGCATTTGTTCGTTACCAGTACAGAGAGCGGGAAACCACACTTCCTGCTTGCCCCCTCCTCCCTCCGCGCACGGGCGGGCTGTAACGGCCGGTCCGTGCGCACCCCTTCAAGAAAAGCGATCTTTCCGGCTGCTCGAAGGCATGCGAGTCTACTTTCTCTTCAGCAACGATGCGAACAGGTGGATGTCGGGCACGCGCAGGAGTTGGCAGAACGCCAAGTAGGCGCAACCGGCCAATCCGAGCGAAGCCGTAACACACACGAGGCGATGTGGCAGGATTTCCAAGGGGAATCGCGCGTGGATGGCCGCATAGCCGAAATGGAGGACCAATCCCATTGCAATCGAGGCTGCGGCAATCCGCGCGATCCCCGCCAGCCATGCGCGATTCCACAAGGGGCCGTAGCGTCCGCACAGCAGGACGTAGAGCACAAGGAAGTTGGCCGTGTACGACAGGGTCGTGGCAAGAGCGAGTCCGCGGAAATTCATGCGCGGGGCCAGAATGAAGATCAGGATGATATTGAGCAGCATGCTGGCGAAGGCGACGGCCACCGGCGTGCGCGTGTCTTTTGCGGCGTAGAATCCCGTCACGGCGATTTTGACCCAGCCGAAACTCAATAGGCCGGCGGCGAGATAGACGGTCGCCGTCGCGGTAATGCCGGTATTCATTCCTGTGAAATGCCCCCTTTCGAACAACAGGGCCACAATCGGTCCCGGAATGACGAACAAGGCCGTCATGGCGGGGCAAATCAGAAAGAAACTTTGCCGGAACCCGTGCATGAGAGTCGAGCGGACATCGTCCATCTCCCCGCGCGCCACCGATCGCGAAACCGAGGGGAGGATCGCGGCGCTGATGGCAATGCCGAACACCGAGAGCGGCAATTGGACCAGCCGGTTGGAAAAATACAGCCCGTTGACCACATCCGGCCCCATGGCCGTCGCAAAAAGCAGGTCCACGAGTTTGTTTACCTCGCCGGCGGATTGCCCAAGGATTACCGGGCCCCACAAGAGAAATGAAGCACGAATGGCGGGATGCCGCAGACGAAAATTCGGCAGCCACACCCCCACCAAAATGCCCACGGCCAGATATTGCGCCAGGAATTGCCCGATGCCGCCCGCCCATGCCCCCGCGACAAGGCCGTAGGCCGGATCGCCGAATGCGTGGGGGGAAAAGAAGAGAATGAAACACACGCCCAATTGCGCGATGTTGAGCAGCGCCGGGGACCACGCGGGCGTGCTGTAATGCCGCATGATGAAGAGCGGGCCCATCTGAAAAACCGTCAGGCCGATAAAGAAAATGTATGGAAACGTCCACCGCGCAAGAGGTCCCATGAGCGCCAAGTAGTCCGGCGGCAGCTTCTTGGTTCCGGCAATCAGCCCGACCGGTTCGAGCAGGTGGAAAATGGCGGGGATGAAAAGGAACCCCAGGATGGTCACAACGCCCAGAATAATTAGCAGCGCCGAGAAGATCGCCGAAACCGCCTCGCGAAACGCCTCATGCGATTCTTTTTCCCGGATGCCCGACAACACGGGGATGAACGCCGCGTTCGATGCGCCCTCGCCCAGCAGATCCCGGAGCATGTTGTTCAGCCGGAAGGCAATGTTGAACGCGGCCAGCGGCGCCGCGGGGACGACGGCGCCCATCGCAATGTCCCGCATCAGGCCGGTCACGCGGCTGAGCATGGTGCCGAACGCGAACACGGCCGTGGATTTCGACAATTGCCGCGTTTCGCTCATGCGCGTTCCTTCCTGCGCGGACGCGGCTTGGAAGGATGGACGCCCTCCTGCGGCTTGAGAGCCGCGCACAGGAGAAGAAGGCCCGAAGCGACCAGCGCCACCCATGGAAACGCGACGGGGCCGTAGGGCACAGGGCGCTTGGCCGGGGCGGACACCGGCAAGGACGCCGCGAGACGCTGCATGACGGTCTGTTCGGGCGCGATGCGTCCCGCATAGTTCGCATACATGCCGGTGGGGCCGAACACGCCGGCCACCGGGGCAAAGCGTCCCCAGGGATCGAACACGCCGGATATTCCGGTATTCGCGCAGTGAACGAGGGGCAGGCGCGTTTCGATGGCCCGCATCCGCGCCAGTTCGTATTCTTGCGGGATGGCGCTGCTTTGGCCGAACCAGCCGAGATTCGTGATCACGACAAGAAAATCCGCGCCCATGCGCCGAAGCCTCTCGGCCAGATTCGCATACAAGACCTCGAAACAGATCAGCGGACCGAAGGAACGTCCGCGCGCCTTCAGTATTTTCAATTCGCTTCCGAATTCGACGTCGCCGATTGCGGGCACAACCTGCTGGATGAAGGGAAAATATTTCGCGAACGGCACATATTCGCCGAAAGGCACCAGGTGGACCTTGTCGTAGTAGTCCACGACGGCCGCATCCGGATCGATCAGGCAACTCGAGTTCGGGGACCCGCCCGTTTTTTCGTTGTCGTGGCCGGCTCCCGTAAACAGATAGGCTTTGGTATCCTTGACAAGACCGGACAGTTCCGGCCAGATTCGCGGATCATCCACATTGGCCATTACCGCCGCTTCCGGCCATACGAAGAGATCCACTCGCTCGTGTTGCGCGAGCCACCGGGACTTCTGCGCGGCATTGCGGACCATTTCGGCGGTGTATTCGCGATCCCACTTCATTTCGAGGGAAAAGTTCGTCTGGATAATCCCCGCGGAAAACGGACGCGACGCGTAGTCGGGCTTGTCGATCATCCACCATCCGATGCCGTGCGCGACGGCCATCAGGATGCCGGCGCAGGCAAGCGGGCGGGCCGCGAAGAGCCCCCGGCGTTCGCCGCCGTCAATCCATCCCGAAATGGACGCCGCGATCCACGCATTGCAGGCCGCGACAATCGCCGACACGAGCGGCGCGCCGCCCACCGCCGCCCATTGGGCCAGAAGAAGGTTCGGCCCCTGGCTGTACGCGGCGGCGCCCCAGCCGAAGCCGGAAAAGAGATGCGCCTGCAAAAACTCCATGGCCGCCCAGAGCAGAGCGAAACCAACGCCCCCGCCCGCCCATGGCATGCGGACGCGCAACAAGACCCATGCCGTGCCCGTCATTCCCCAGAACAACGCGAGGATCAGGCACAACACCTGATAACCGAAAAATGCCCAGCCCCCGGCCCAGTAGACATTGGCCGCGAGCCAATGCAGCAAAAAGGCATTGAACGCCCATCCCGCAAGCAGGAAACGGCCGAAGGCCTGTTTCGGCGAGGCCCCGCGCGATTGAACCAGCAACGGCACGAGCGCAATCCATGCGGCGGGGTGGAGTCCCCATTTGGGAAACGCCGACGCCAGCAACGCGCCTGAAAGCAGACTGGGGCCATATTGACGCAAAAGGGATTTCATGGTATCGCCGATCATGCGCGACGACACGCCGCCGCGTCAAATCCCCGAAAATAAAATCCGGCTTGAGGCGAAAAGGTTCCGCCTGATACATTCGTGTGCGGCGCAACATCGCCTGGAGGGTCCCGCCAATGAACAAGGCAAGCCGTTTCAAAAAATTCCTGTTGGTGCTGGTATGTATTCCGTTGGGGGCGGGGTGCGCGAAGAAATATGTGTTCGAGCCGGAGGAGATTCACGCCATCGCCAAGGAGGTCTCGGCGCTTCCCACCGAAATGGCCATCGGTACGATCTTGAACACGCTGAAGGAGCGGTATCCCGGCAAAATCAGGCCGAATCTGAACTGGATCTTCAATTACACGGGCGGCACGCTCGGCGAAATGGCTATCCTCTACGCTTCCCTCAACGAATATGTGCTCATTTTCGGAACGCCCATCGGCAGCGAGGGATTTTCGGGCCGTTATGCGAAAATGGACGTCTACGACTGCATGTTCGCGGGGGAAATGTGGACCTATCTGGCCGGCGATCTCGAAAAAACGGTGTACAAGCCCGGGGACTGCGCGGTCTTGAGGCGCGGCGAAGCCAAAGGCTACCTGATGAAAGAAAACACATGGATGCTGGAGTATACGCGCGGGTTCATCCCTGCCGCCTTGCCCATCGGCGCATTCGCACCGGTAAGTCTCACGGCGGACCTCCAAAATCTGCGGGAAGTTTTGGCGGATTACGCCGCCTTGGTCATCCGATCCTTCTTCGACTGACGCCTCCGTTTCCGCGTGGCCTTCGGGCTTGCGGCGCATGTCCAAAGCGGATGATCGGACGGTCCGGACGTTTTCGGACGATTTACCGGTTTTTCGATTCTTCGCAACGCCGGCGCAGGGCTTCAAGCTCGTTTCGCAGTTCCCACGGCAGCCGCGGTCCGAGCGTGTCGAAAAACGCTTCGATGTCGTCCGCCTCTTTCAGCCACGCATCCGGGTCCACGTTGAGCAACTCTTTCATGACGCTCTTGGATAGGTTGAGGCCGGTCATGTCGAGCGCATCCTGCGTGGGGACATAGCCGATGGGGGTCTTGTGGGCCTTGCCTTCGCCGCGGGAACGCTGGAGGATCCATTCGAGGACCCGCAGATTTTCGCCGTATCCCGGCCAGAGGAAATCGTCGTTTTTGTCGCGCCGGAACCAGTTGACGTGAAACACATGCGGCGGACGTTTGACCACGCGGCCGATATTGATCCAATGCTTGAAATAATCGGCCATGTTGTAGCCGCAAAACGGCAACATGGCGAACGGGTCGCGCCGGACTTCGCCCTGTTTTCCGTACTGGGCCGATGTGCGCTCGGACGCCATGCTTGCACCCACGAATACGCCATGGTTCCAAGACATGGCTTCATAGACCAGCGGCGCCAGCGTGTTGCGGCGTCCGCCAAAGATGAATGCCGAAATCGGCACGCCGTGGTGATGCTCGCGCCGGAACGAAATGGAGGGACACTGGCTTACCGGTGCCGTGAATCGCGCATTGGGATGCGCCCCGGCAATGACATTGCCCTTTTCGTCCTTTTTACCGGGGTGCCATTCCCGGCCCAGCCAATCGGTGGCTTCCTGGGGCGGATCGCCGTCGCCGTCTTCCCACCAGACGGTTCCGTCCTTGGCCAGCACGACATTGGTAAAAATGGTCTCCTTTGTTAACGTCAACATGGCGTTGCGGTTCGTCCGTGAATTCGTGCCCGGCGCCACGCCGAAAAAGCCGGTTTCCGGATTGACGGCCCACAGGCGTCCGTCAGTATCGGGCCGGATCCATGCGATGTCGTCGCCGACGGTCCAAATGCGGTAGCCCTTGCTCTTGAGTCCCTCCGGCGGGATCAGCATGGCGAGATTGGTTTTGCCACACGCGCTCGGGAACGCCGCCGCCACATATTCGACTTGGCCGTTCGGCTCCTCGACGCCCAGGATCAGCATGTGTTCGGCGAGCCAGCCTTCCTGCCGGGCCATCCAACTGGCAATGCGCAGCGCCAGGCATTTCTTGCCCAGCAATACGTTGCCGCCGTAGCCGGAGTTCACGCTCCAGATGGCATTGTCTTCCGGAAAGTGCATGATCCGGCGCTTGTCCGGGTCAAGCGTGGCCCGACTGTGCAGGCATCGCGTGAAATCGTTGCTGTTTCCAAGCGTGTCGAGGACTTCCTGGCCGACGTGACACATGATCAGCATGTTCAGAACCACGTAAATGCTGTCGGTCAACTCAATGCCGGTTTTGCTGAACGGCGATCCAATCGGCCCCATCGAAAACGGCACCACATACATCTTTCGTCCGCGCATCGAGGCTCGGAAATAATTGGCCGCCTCCGCATACGCCTCTTCCGGGGCCTTCCAGTTGTTGGTGGCGCCGGCATCGGACTCTTTCCGGCAGCAGATAAAGGTTTTGTCTTCCGTGCGGGCCACGTCCAGCGGATGCGTGCGGTGATAATAGCAACCCGGAAGTTTCTCCTGGTTCAGTTCGATAATCTCGCCTGTCCGGCAGGCTTCCTTGCGAAGTTCGTCGCGTTGTTCCGTGCTGCCGTCAATCCAGACGATCTCGTCCGGCAGGCACAGCGCCGCCATTTCCTCGACCCAGTTCCTGAGATAACTGTTGGTTGTGGCTCTTCCGTGCGATCGAATCATGATTATGGTTCCCGGGTTTGGGGGAGGATAATGACATATAGCCGTAATAAGGATCAAATTTTCGCGGCTGACGCGACTATAAACCGTTGAAGATGGCGGCCGGTCCGTTTTTCCCGGCCCGTCAGGCCTCTTCCAGCGGGGCTGCCTGGAAGACGTGCGTGAGGATTTCCTCGACGATGGTTTCGGCTGCGGCCGGTTTCGCCAGCAAAACGGCCGCCTTGGCCATGGCGGCGCGGCGTTCCGGTTCGTTTAGCAGGCCGCGAATCGTTTCCGCGAGACGCTGGCCGGTGCATTCGCCATCGAGCAGCACCACGGCGGCTCCGGCCTGTTCGAAGGCCCGGGCGTTCTGTTCCTGATGATTGTCCGTCGCATGCGGATACGGTATGAGGATGGACGGCTTGCCCATGGCGGCGATTTCGGCGGTGCTCGACGCGCCCGCGCGGCACACCATCAGGTCCGCGGCGGCGCATGCGCGCGCCATGTCCTCGATAAACGGGAAAACCTCCACGCGCGCGGACGACCGCGAGGCGGCTTCGCGCGCGGACGCAGCATCGGAAGCGCCGGTCATCCACAGGAATTGCGCATCCCGCGGCCCGAAGTCGAGGACGGCCTCCTTCATGGCGGCATTGATTGTGTGTGCGCCCTGGCTGCCGCCGGTAACGAGCACGACCGGCACGTTTGCATCGAGTCCAAGGGATTCGCGGGCGTCTTCCCGGGACGGCGGTTGCAGGAACCCCGCGCGCACGGGATTGCCCACCACGCGCGCCTTGTCGGCGGGATAACGTCCCAGGGTTTCCGGATAACTCAACAGCAGCCGGGTCGCGCGCGGCGCGAGCAGTTGGTTGGCCATGCCGAGCCGCTTGTTTTGTTCGTGGAGAAACGTGAGAATGCCCAGCCGTTGCGCCGCGTAGCACAGGGGCAGGCAGACGAATCCCCCCACGCCCACAACGGCCTGCGGGCGAAAACTTGCTATGTGAAGCATGGCGCGAACAACGCCCGCGGCCAATTTCGCCGCTACCCACAACCTGCGAAGGCTTCGTTTGCGTGGCCAGCCCTCGACGGGCACCGTCCGAAACGGAACCCCGGCGCGCGCCGCCACCTTCTGTTCGATTCCGCCCTTGCGTCCGACCCACTGAACCACCAGGCGCGGATCGCGTTTGCGGAGTTCCTCGATGATGGCCACCGCCGGCGAGGTGTGTCCGCCTGTGCCGCCGCCCGATATCATGATGCGCATCTGCAATCCACCCGTTTTATCCTGGATGGGGCCGTTGTCGCTGAAAGGGCCGTATCCAGGGAAGATGTCCAAGGACAGAAAAGTCGCCACGGATGTCAATGACAGCGACCCCGTGGACGAAATCGTTTATGTCGCCTATGCCCTTGATATCCTTTTCCTTTGGCGCGTTTTCGATCGCCAACCGCCCATGTTGGATTTTTCTGCCGTGATGAAACATTATTTTCATCTTCTGCATCGCTTGAATTGTGCGCTTTTTCACTTCGTACACGCAACATCACCCCGTCCGGAGTCCATGGCAAAGTAATCTGATTGTACTAACAATCCAAACCACTATTTACGCCACACTTTCCTGCTCGTGCTCGTGCTCCTGCTCGTACTCGTACCCACAATCCCGCTGGGTCATACGAAACAAGACCAAACAGGTTTTCAATAACTATAGGTCCGTCCTTGGTTGTAGGAGAACGAAAACCTGGATCTTCGATGGCGAAAACGAGTTATCATGAGACCTCGAGTCTTCCCTGTGGGGACGAAAATGAGTTTTCCGGGGTAATCGCGCAAGCGATTGAAGATGTCGCGACTTCTTGTTTCGATTACGATTACGCGCACGCGCACGAACAGAGTGGCGATCGAATGTATTTTCAAAATAGCACGAGCGGGAGCACGAAATATTTTCGCGCGATGCCTGTTGCGGCGGACGCTTATGGACGCTATGATGGTGCGCACGCGATTCCAACCATAGGAGAGTACGACATGCGTTTGCCGTTGTTCTGTTTGTTTGTTCTGATGATGTCCGGTTTGCCGGGCGCGAAGGCGTTTGCGGCGGCGGATGCCGGGAGCGTTTTCGCGCTGTTTCGGAACCCGCCGCGCGAATATGCCTCCGCGCCGCTTTGGGTGTGGAACGACCTGCTGACCGAAGAAGAGGTCGCGTACAGTCTGAATGCGTTGGCGGATCAGGGTGTGCGGCAGGCGTTCGTCCATCCGCGGCCCGGCCTGATGACGCCGTATCTGTCGGATGACTGGTTTCGGATGTGGCGCGCGGCGCTCGACGTGGCCGAAAAGCGCGACATGAACATCTGGATTTACGACGAGAATTCGTACCCGTCGGGATTCGCGGGCGGATTCGTGCCGGAAGCCATGCCGGAAGCGCGTTGCATGGGACTGGTCCTGCAACCCATCAAAAACCTGGGCGCATTGAAGAATGTGGACGTACTTGCCGTGTTCGAGCGCGACGGTGAACAGTGGAAGAACGTGACGGAGGCGTTTCGCGCCAATCCGTCCCTCACGGGCGACTATCTGGCGGCGACCCTTTCGAAGGGCGGCGAATCGCCATGGTTCGGCGGGAAGTTCTACGTGGACCTGCTTCGTCCCGGCGTCACGGAAAAGTTTCTCGAAATCACGCTGGACCCCTACCGGAAAGCGTTTCCCGGCGAATGGGGAAAGCGCATCCCCGGATCGTTTACCGACGAGCCACACCTCGCCTCTGCGAAGGGACTCCATTGGACGCCCGATCTGCCACGGGAATTCGAGCGGCGGCGCGGCTATTCGCTGATGGACAATCTGCCGGGTCTGACGGAAGCGACGGGGGATTGGAAACGGGTCCGGCACGATTACTACCAAACGCTGCTCGACTTGTTCGGCGAGCGCTGGGGCAAGCCGTACCGGGATTATTGCGCGCGGGCGGGCATCGAGTTCACCGGCCATTATTGGGAACACGAGTGGCCGAACACGCGCAGCGTGCCGGACAACATGGCCATGTCGGCGTGGCAGCAGCGGCCGGGCATTGACATTCTGTTCAACCAGTACGGCGAGGGCGTCCACGCGCAATTCGGAAACGTCCGGGCCGTGATGGAACTTCAAAGCGTCGCGAACCAGATGGGGTGCGCGCGAACGCTCTGCGAGACGTACGGCGGCAGTGGGTGGGACATCCGGTTCGAGGATTTGAAACGGATCGGCGACTGGGTCCAGGTGCTTGGCGTCAACACGATCAACGAGCACCTGTCGCACATCACGCTGCGCGGCGCGCGCAAACGCGACTATCCAGTGACATTCTCCTATCATGAGCCGTGGTGGAAGGCCTACCACGTCATCGCCAATTACTTCGCGCGCGTGTCGGCGGCGCTGTCGCACGGCGAACAGCGCAACCCCGCGCTTGTGCTGGAACCGACGACGACGGCATGGATGTACCAGGGCGCGCAAGGCGATACGCTGGGAACGATCGGCAACACGTTCCAGCAACTCGTGACGGATCTCGCGAAGGCGCAGGCAGAATTCGATATCGGCTGCGAGGACATCATTGCGCGGCACGGGGCGTCGGATGGCGCACAGTATGTCGTGGGACAGCGCGCGTACGACACCTTCGTGCTGCCGCCGCACACGGAAAATCTGAACGCGCGCACGGCGGAACTGCTCGAGGCATTCATCGAAAACGGCGGGGTCGCGTTGGCCTGCGAGCCGGCGGTCCTCGCCCGCATTGACGGGCAGGCGTCGCCGCGCGCGGAGGCGCTTCTGGCCCAGTGCAGGCGCATCGAGACGGCCCAACTGGCCACCGCGCTGCGGGAGCGGGTGAAAGACGGTTTCGCGGTTGTCCGTCCGGAGGGCGACGGCGGGATCCTGTATCACCATCGGCGCCGGTTGGACGACGGCGATTTGGTGTTCTTCGTGAACACCTCCAACGAATCGCCCGCGCATGCCGTCGTGCGCAGCCGCGCCAAGGGCGTCCAGCAATGGGATCCCGACACGGGCGAATGCCGGCCGTATCCGTTCGGCGGCGACGGCGTCGAGGTGGACCTGCCGCCCTGCGGCAGTCTGCTGCTGTTCTTCTCGGACCAATCGATCGAGGCGGCCGCGCCCGCCAAGGCGAAACGCGATCCACGGCCGGCGCCGCCCACGACGGCGATGGACATCCGCCGGGTGTGTCCAAACGTCCTCACGCTCGATTTCGCGACGGTGACGGCGGGCGGCGAAACGCGGGAAAACATGCACGTCCGGCGGGCCGGACGTTTCGCCTTCCAGAAAAACGGCCTCGAACGCAATCCATGGGATCACGCCGTGCAGTTCAAGGACGAATTTCTCGCGATGACGTTTCCCGCGGAAAGCGGGTTCAAGGCCGAATATGCGTTTGTCGTGGAAGGAACGCCGCCGGGGACGCTTCACGCCGTCATTGAACGCGCGGACCTGTATCGAGTCGCCTGCAACGGCAAACCGGTGGTCGTTGATCCGGCGCAATGGTGGCTCGACAAATCTTTCGTGAAAGTGGACATTTCCGGCGCGGTTCGGACCGGCGAAAACCGGTTGACGATCGAAGCGTCCCCGTTTTCGGTCTTCCATGAAATCGAGGCCGTCTACCTGCTGGGAGACTTCGGTTTGAAGGCCGCGGACAAGGGATTCGTCCTCGTGCCGCCGCAACCGCTCCAGCCGGGGCCGTGGAACGCGCAGGGATGCCCCCTCTACGGCGATGCCGTGTCGTATTCGGCGTCCTTCGATTTGACTGCGTCTGAAACGTGGACGGTCTCTTTGCCGAAGTGGTACGGAAGCGTGGCCGAAGTGACGGTCAACGGGAAATCGGCGGGCTACATCTACCGGCAGCCCTTCCGACTCGACGTATCCGGGCTAATCGTAGAGGGCTCCAATACGGTCGAGGTCGTCGTCTACGGCACGTTGAAAAACACCATGGGACCCCATCACGGCAATCCGCCGCTGGGCATTGCCGCGCCGGACATGTTCGACAGGGTCGAGGATCCCGGCCCGCCGCCCGGCGCGCAATACAGCAGCGTCGGATACGGCCTGTTCGAACCCTTTGTGGTGTCCGCCGGTTGACCGCACCCGTTCCTGTTGTTTGGCCAACAACGACGCGTTGACAATCCCGGGGAAGCGTGGCAGAGTTACGCCCATGGGAAACGCGTGAGGACGGACGCGCCGCCGCGCAAAGATCCGGGCGAAGTGCGAACACGGAGGGTGAAACGATGCGTGCATTCGGGTGGTTGGCGATCGGGGCGCTGGCGTGCGGCGCGGCGGCATGGGCGGACGAGGCGGTGGTTTCCAACGTCCGCGCGGCGCAGCGAAACGACGGTTCGAAAATCGTGGATGTCTATTACGACCTGTCGGGCGCGGTGGGACCGGTCGCGATCAACGTCCTGTTTTCCGACAACAACGGCGTCAACTGGAACGTCACGCCGTCCTCCGGCGCGCTCTCCGGCGACGTGGGCGCGGGCATAACCAACGGGACGAACCGGCACATCGTCTGGAATGCCGTCCTCGACCGGCCCAACGCGCATTGGGTCAACGCCCGCGCCAAGGTCAGCGCGTCCTCCAGCGCCGGCACGACCACCATCACATTGCCCGGCGGCGTCCTGCTCGAAATGGTCACCATCCCCGCCGGCAGTTTCACGATGGGATCGACCGAAAGCAGCTCCGAACAGCCCACGCACACTGTGACCATCACGCAGCCCTTCCTCATGGGCAAGTACGAGGTCACGCAGGCGCAATGGCAGGCCGTCATGGGTGCAAATCCATCGTACTTCACCAGCAATCCGAACCGGCCGGTCGACAACGTCTCCTGGAACGACTGCCAAGCCTTTATCGCCGCGATCAACGCGCTTGAACAGGGAACCTTCCGGCTGCCCTCCGAAGCCGAATGGGAATACGCCTGCCGCGCCGGAACCACCACAAAGTGGTCTTTCGGCGACAACGACGAACTCTTGGTTGATTACGCATGGTATTCGGGCAACTCGCTGGATATCTCGCATGCCGTGGGCCAGAAATTGCCCAACGCATGGGGCCTGTACGACATGCACGGCAACCTCTGGGAATGGTGCCAGGACAGGTACGGTGAATATACGGCGGATGCAGAGTTAGATCCACAGGGACCTAGTACTGGGATGAGCCGGGTATTGCGGGGCGGCGGTTGGGACTGCTATTCCTGGAACTGCCGGTCGTCGTATCGCATCTTCGACAATCCCGACGACAGGAACAACGTTTGCGGGTTGCGGTTGTGCGCCCCGGTTCCTTCCCGCAAGTAAATTTCCTTTGTTCTTTTTTCCTCAGGCGCGCGCAGCGCGCCCGAAATTTTTGGGTCGAAATGACAATCACATTCAAATACGAATCTCGTGGGACAGGCTGTCCAGCCTGTCTCTACGCGAGAAATACCGGCGATCAATTGACGGCAAACTGTCCAGCCTGTCATTCGCGCATTCCGCGCCCGGCCCCGTTGCGCCTGTCGTGCCCTTTCAGGGCTGGCGACGGGAGGATCCGTTCACGTCCCAGGGCGTTGCCCTGGGCTACGATGTCGCGCCCTTTCAGGGCGCATGACGGTGGCGGGTTTCCGTTTCCCAGGGCGTTGCCCTGGGCTACGATGTCGCGCCCTTTCAGGGCGCATGTTGCGCGATACATTTTACCCAATACACCAATGTCGCGCCCTTTCAGGGCTGGCGACGGGAGGATCCGTTCACGTCCCAGGGCGTTGCCCTGGGCTACGATGTCGCGCCCTTTCAGGGCGCATGTTGCA
>DAOTMJ010000060.1 GCA_035450225.1 Candidatus Hydrogenedentota bacterium | reverse complement strand
AGGGCTTGCAGGGGACTTTCGCCCCTTAGATTCGCGCCATGCTTGGCACACAAAGGGAAAACGGACGCCCGAAACATGTATCGGGCGCCCGCGAACGACAACAGCGTTTCGTTATTTTTTCAGAATCTTTGCCACAACCGGCGCGGACAGGCGTTCGAGCGGCGGCATCACGCCGACCAGCGGCCGCACATAATGGCGGAACGCATCGGTGACGTTATTGCCTTCGGGAACAAGATACTCGTCCTTCATTTCGGTCGCGACGCGCGCGACGGTTTCGAGCGGCGTCAAGAAATACTCGACCGAGTAATCGCCGGTGCGGCGAATCGCCACGGATCCGTCTTGGTTGTGCCAGATGGCGTATTGCGCGGCCTTTTCGCCGACTTCGCGCGCCTCGAACTGATCCACCTCGCTTACGCAGCCGAGGAAACTGCGCTGCAAATAACCGAGCGTGTCCGCGCGGACGCGTTTGATTTTCAGGTCGTTTTTCACCCAGGCGCTGAGCAAGTCGCCAAGGGCGCCCGTGCCGGAAAGTTGGACGTTGCCGTGGCTGTCGCGCTCGCCGCCGGTAAACTGTTCCGCAAGCGCCTTCTTGTCGGGACCGACGACCCCTTCCGAAACCGCCACGACACAGCGGCCGTATTGGTCGTTTACCGCCTTGACATCGCGGAGGAACTGTTCCTTCGTAATCGGCCGCTCCGGCACATAAATCAGATGCGGGCCGTCGTCCGGATACTTCCGGGCAAGGCATGAAGCCGCGGTCAGGAATCCGGCATGGCGTCCCATTACGACACCGACATAGACGCCGGGGATGGCGCGGTTGTCCAGATTCGCGCCGGCAAAGGCCTGCGCGACGAATTTCGCCGCCGAACCGTAACCGGGGCAATGATCCGTGACGCGCAGATCGTTGTCAATGGTTTTGGGGATGTGGATGACGCGCAGTTCGTAGCCGGCCTTGCTGGCCTCCTCGTTGACGATACGGCAGGTGTCGGCGCTGTCGTTGCCGCCGATGTAAAAGAAATAACGCACATCGTGCGCCTGGCATACCTTGAAAATTTCCTGACAGTAGGCGATGTCGGGCTTGTCGCGCGTGGACAGCAACCCCGACGACGGCGTCACCGCAACCGCCTCGAGATTGTGTGTCGTCGCCTCGGTAAGATCGACGAAATCCTCATTGATGATGCCTCGAACGCCGTGGAGCGCGCCGTAGACACGCGTGACTTGCGGAAACTTGCGCGACTCGAGCACGGCGCCCACGAGACTTTGGTTGATGACGGCCGTCGGGCCTCCGCCCTGCGCCACCAGCACCTTGCCTTGAAGAATAGACATGATTTTACCTCCTCATTTGAACCGAAATGTCTTCCGGCGGGAACTTCCTTGCGCCTACCGGCGTAATTGAGTGAGAATTCTGACATGGAAACGATGTCGGAATCAACACGATGAGGAAATAAGGGATGAGATCCATAGTGGCGATGACGGCCGTCATGGCCTTTGGGACGTGTTTGGCGGCGGATGAAAACGGGGCGGTCACGGCGACCTTCGAGAAGGTGTTCGGGGAAGCCGTGCGACTCGATCCGGCCACAATCGCCCGCGTAGTATCCGGCAAGCCGGGCGATCGGCACTACGTGGACCGCAACGGCGACGGAAAGCCCGAGGAGGTTTGGTTCGTTGACACGGCGCCGCGGCATCCGGAAAAGTGGAGGCCGGTGCTAGTGCGCGCAATTGACGAAGACGGCGACCTTGAAAGCGGGGACGAACCGGATTTCGACAGCGATCTGTACGTGGCGGACTGGCATGCCGACGGAACCGTGGACGCCGTCACGGATTACACGGATCTCGACGGAGACGGCGATGTGGACGAGATGGCCTTTTATTTTCCATGGAAAAACGAGGGCCTGATGGTCTGGTGGGGTTGGGACGTCGGGGACGACAATCTCCTCTGGTACGACATCGGCTACACCTACCGGCAGCACGAATGCCAGTACAACTGCCATTTCGGCGGCGACGAACTTTTCTGCGCCTTCACCCTCGGCCCGAACGACACCGAATGGATCTGCACGTTCGAAAATCCGTTTTTGTTCTACGACCTTGACCGGGACGGCGTGACCGAGGAGGTCATTCGTTTTTCGGGACGCAACGAATCCGTCGGCAATCTCCGGTACAGTTTCGACGCGGATCACGACGCGACGCCGGACAACCCGCGCGATTTCGACGTGTCCATCAGCGCCTACGCCCCAGAGGGACTAACTCTGGATCCCCGTTTCTGCGAACGCCGCTCGCTGCGGGGAATCCCGACGGGGCCGTTTCTGCGGTTCCACATCGGCCCCCAATACTCGCGCGACACCGCATGGGCGAATTACATGCTGACATGGGACGAGAACGATTTGAACCTGGACGGCGACAACCTGCGCGAAGGGCGGTTCTGGGACACACAGGAGCGATGGGAAGGAATTATCGCGAAGGGCAACGATCTGTTTCCGCAAATCGGCGGACCGAGTTGCGGGCCTTTCAACAAACGATACGAGGTGGACAAGGATCCCGCCTACGGCTTGAAGATCTATTACACGCCGACCGACCAGCGCCTGCATCTCTTCGGAGCGGAAACCTCATGGATGATCGTGGATTACGATTACGACAACCAGCCCGATATGCGCTACGAATACGTTGATTCCGACCGCGACGGGTATATTGACACATGGCGGCTGGACGTGGACGGCGACGGCCGCCTCGATGACGAATGGACGCGCGGGGACGCCTCCGTTACGGACATACGCTACGTCTGGGGCGAGGTCAACGCCATTATGGAACCGCTCCTGGCCCGTGCGCCTGAACAACTTTACGCGCTCGGCGAAACTCTTCGGCAAGCGCTTGCGAAAACGGGTTTGCGGGAAGAGGACGCCCTTCAGGCATTCGCCGCCTCCGGTTTTGACTCGCCAATGCTCGACAAACCCCTTCGCGTGCGGCTGTTGTCAAGCAACGAATCGTGGCGGTACTATCTCGACCTTGTCAAGGACCGGCTCATCCTTGCGTTGAAGTCGCGACACGCGAAACCCGCATTCTGGACCGCGTTCGATGCGCTTCGCGCCCACGGCAACCTCGGAGGCATGCGGAAAGCCGTCGCGGACGAATTCGGCCTGCCGGAAACCACGCCGGATTTCAACCGTTTCCGCGCGGGCACGCTGGATTCGGTGCGCGGACCGCGGGTCGCATGGGGCCATGACTGGGCGCCGCCGAATATCGCATGGGAATCCGAACGATGCGCCTACCGCGCCTATTGGGGTCAGTTCGACTTCTTCGGCAAGCGGAATCCGGGGCTTGTGATCTCCTCATTCGGATCCGGCGTCAATTACCACGCCGAACAGGACTGGGGCATGGACGCGCTGCACGTCAAAAGCACATGCGGACTTGGAGGCGTCACGATCCACGCGGGTGGCAAGGCGTATCCCGCTTACAGCCCGAATGGCAAGGGCGATATCGTCTGGTCGAAGCGGCTCGTCTCCGAAACACCGGACCGTGTCGAGATCGAACTGCGCGGGGAGCATGTCGGCCCCCACAACGTCGTCTTTCGCTGCGCCGCGTTGGCGGATCGCCCCGATTCGCCGATTGACGTGACGGTCGAAAACGTCGAACCCGGCGAAGCGATCGAAATCGGGGTGGGTCTCGAGCGCCTCTCGCGGGAACAGTTCATGCTCGACACGAAAGAAGGCGTCATGGCATCGTGGGGCATTCAGGATCCGGCCATCGGATTCATCGGACTAGGCATCCTGTTCAATCCGGACGCCTTTGTGCGGATGGTGGAAATGCCGGATCAGCGCCAGGCCATACTGAAACTCGGCGCGGATCACCGGATTCGGTATCACATCCAAGGCGATTGGATGAACGGACGCCGCTTCCCGCGCTGTCCAAACATGGACAATTGGATGGACGAACTGCGTACATCGGCCCGGACGGCCTCGCTGAAGCGACTTCCCGCGGCAAAAGAACCGTAAAGACGTTTACGGAATAGAACGTGGAATCGGCAAATCCGGTGGATCAGTTCGGCTTTCCGACATCAAGGCATTTCATTTCGGACTGGCTGCGGACGAGCAGTTTTCCGTCCGACAGCGCCATGGGCGCCCAGATTTCCTTCCCGCCGAGCAACTGAACCTTAGCCAGTTCCTTGTATCCGACCGGCGAAGGTTCGACAAGGTACAGGATGCCCCGCTTGCCGTCGAGATTGAAGATCAGATTGTCCGCCATGAGCAACGGCCCGCGCTCGAAGGTAGGCGCGCCGGCGATATCCTTCGTTTTCCATTTCATCTGTCCGTCGAGCGTCAGACACATCATACCGTCTTCGCGTTCGTTTGAATTGCTGTTCAGGTAAAGATGCTCGTCGAAGAGGATGGGCTGCTGAATCTGGCTGCCGCAGACATCTGTTTTGAACAATTCCTTGACGGCAAAGGCGCCGTCCTGTTTCTTGACCTGAATCATCGCAGAGCCCGCCCGGTATCCGCCCGTGATGAAAAGGCGGTCATCGGGAAGGATAACGGGATAGGGAATCGGAATGAAACATTGCCAGCCTTCGTATCGCCACAGAATCGAGCCGTCCTCCAGCGAAATCCCCGCCACGGCGCCCTTGACGGCCTCATCCTTGCTGCCGGCTCCAACCATGACGGCCTGCTCCACCCCGTCGAGCGCCGCAATCACCGGGGTCACGTATCCGACAAGGCCCAACGAAGGCGATTTCCACACCAGTTCGCCCGTATTGCGCCTGTACGCCGCCACAAAGGCCTCCGGCGCCTGGGGCGCAACGATGACCAGGTCCTTGTACAGGCTCGGCGCCTGCGTAACGCCCCACCTCGGCACTTCAAGGCCGAAATCCGCGCAAATGTTCTTGTGCCATACCGGCCGATTGGTGGCCAGATCCACGCAATAGAAATGCCCCAACAACCCCACCGAATACACGTATTGGCCGTCCACGGTCGGCGCGGTACGCGATCCGTTGTGGCTGACGCTTCCCGGCGCTTCATAGGTAACGTTCCAGATGTCCTTGCCGTCTTTGATATCGAGGCATCGCAGCACATCGTGCACATCGTCCGGCCGATCAAGGATGTACACCCTGCCGCCCGCAATGGAGGGCGAAGCGTAGCCCGGTCCCAGGTTGACGGTCCAGAGAACCTTGGGCCCGGCTTCCGGCCATTTCCGCGCAAGGCCCTTTTCGGACGACACATTATTGCGGTCCGGTCCGCCGTATTGAGGCCAGTCCGCCGCCTGCGCCCATCCAAACCCCAGCATGACGACTGCCATCACCCGCCAGACAAGATACCGTTTCATTCATTCAGTCTCCGTTTGTACACCGGTCACACAAAGCCCACAGGGACAATCATACTATGTCTTGGACGCGCCAATCACCCGGCCGGTTGAGGCATCGCAAACGGCTTGTTGCGTACTGTGCGGGGACGCGATGGTGGGAACGGCAAGCCTGCCCGCCATCAATACGACTGGCGGCGGATAATGTCCCCGTTCAGGCTGATGACCACTTTTTCCATGGGAACTTTTCGCCCGGCCCGGCGCATGCCTTCCTCGACAATGACAGGCAATCCCTGGCAACAGGGCACTTCCATGACGACAACGGTAACGCTCCTGACATCGGACTGCGCGAAAATCGCCTCGAATTTGTCAATGTACGGGTCGGGATCATCGAACTTGGGGCAGCCGATCATGACGGACTTGTCGCGCAGGAAATCCTGGTGAAACGCGGGATAGGCCACCGGTACGCAGTCGGCGGCGACCAGCAAATGCGCGTTTTGCAGGAAGGGAGCGCCGGGCGGCACGAGGCGAATCTGCACCGGCCAATGGCCGAGTTCGGATTGGGCGGGAACCGATGTACCGCAAGGAACGGCGGCGGGCCGATTCCCGAATTGCTGGATGCGCGCGCCGGGACAGCCGCCGCCGGAAGGACAGGCGGACGGAGCCGGACCGGAATGCGCGGCCTGCGCGACATGCGGCGCGGGCCCTTCGAATTCCTCGGCAGGACGTTCCACGACGCGCAGCGCGCCGGTCGGGCACTCGCCCAAGCAGGCGCCGAGTCCGTCGCAGTATTTGTCCGCAACGAGTTTGGCTTTTCCGTTCACAATTTGTATCGCGCCTTCCGCGCAGGAGGGCACGCATTCGCCGCAACCGTTGCAGAGATCTTCGTCAATTTCAATAATCTTGCGCGTCTGTTTCATAATGGGCAATTCCTGTCTTCGTTTTTTCTTTTTGGGGAGTGGGGAACCTCTTCTTACGGCCGGGGTGCGCGTCCTTGCTCGCATGGACGGCGCGGACGTCGTCCCTCCCGGGGAAGAGGTTCCCCGTAGTCGCTCCTATCCCAAGATAGCCGCCAAGTCCTCATCCGGCGTCGCGATGGGCTTGATGGCGAAGTTCTCGACCAGCACGTTGAGCACGGCGGGCGTGATGAACGCCGGCAGGCTCGGTCCAAGACGGATGTCCTTGATGCCCAGATGGAGCAGGGTCAGCAGGATGGATACCGCCTTCTGCTCGTACCACGACAAGATCATCGAGAGCGGCAAGTCGTTGACGCCGCAGTTGAACGCACCCGCGAGCGCGACGGCAATCTGAATCGCCGAATACGCGTCGTTGCACTGGCCGACATCGAGCAGGCGCGGAATGCCGCCGATGTCGCCGAGTTGCTTGTCGTAGAATCGGTACTTGCCGCAGGCAAGCGTCAGGACCACGCAATCCTGCGGGACCTTTTCGACGAATTCCGTGTAGTAGTTGCGGCCCGGCTTCGCGCCGTCGCAGCCGCCGACCAGGAAGAAGTGGCGGATGGCCTTGTTCTTGACGGCCTCGATGACCTGTCCCGCGACGCCCAGCACCGCGTTGCGCGCGAATCCGGTCAGCACCGTGCCCGCTTCGGTGTCTTCGGCGAAACCGGGCTGCGCGAGGGCCGCCTCGATGACCGGCGCGAAGTTGCGGTCCGTGATGTGCGTGACGCCCGGCCAGCCGACATTGCCGCAGGTGAAGATGCGATCTTTGTACGACTGCTTCGGCGCTTGCAGGCAGTTCGTCGTCATCAGGATCGCGCCGGGGAACTTCGGAAATTCGAGAACCTGGTTCTGCCAGGCGGAACCCCAGTTGCCCGCAAGATGCTTGTACTTCTTGAGTCCGGGATACCCGTGTGCGGGCAGCATCTCGCCGTGCGTGTAAATGTTGATGCCCTTGCCCTCGGTCTGCTTCAGCAGCGCCTCGAGGTCGAGCAGGTCATGCCCGGAAATCAGGATGGCCTTGCCCTTTTTCGCGCCGAGCGCCACCGGCGTCGGGACCGGGTGGCCGAAATGTTCCGTATGGCCGGCGTCGAGCAGTTCCATTGCGCGCAGATTGACCTCGCCGCACTTCAGAACCAGGCCCAGCGCGGTTTCGAGCGCGATGTCCTTTTGATGCGTGGCCACCAGCCCTTCATGGATGAACGCATAGACCGAATCGTCTTCCTTGCCGAGCAGCCGCGCATGGTCCGCATAGGCGCCCACGCCGCGGATGCCGAGCAGCAGGATGACTTGCAGGCTGTGAATGTCCGTGTTGTCGCTGCCTTCCGACGGGATGCCGTGGCGTTCGCCCTGCGCGACCAATTCCTCGATGCCCGACGCGGGAATGAAATCCGCCGGACCCGCCGGGAAGTCCACATTGCCGCCCGCCGCCTTGACCTGCTTCTTGAGCGCATCGCGCAGCGCCACCGTCTTCTGGATATACGCCACGAAGCGATCCGGGTCGAAATTGACGTTCGTCAGCGTCGAGAAGACCGCCGCCGCCGCGAACCGGTCCGTCTCGGCGTCCACAACGCCCACCTTGCGCCCTTCGACCGCCACCATGCCCAATCCCTTGAGGACATACGTCAGCAGATCCTGCAGCGCCGCCACGTCCGGTTTCTTGCCGCACACGCCCTGCGCCGTGCATGCCACACCATTGGCTGCCTGCTCGCATTGATTACAAAACATCGTCGTTTCCTCCTGTTTTTCCCGCCTTCCGCGGGTTTGTTTACCTCTGCCCTTGTCGGTGCGAATCCTGTTCGCCGCCATCGGGGCGTTCTCTGTTCCACGACCGTACTGTACACCCTGTCCAAGATCTTTGCCTTGACTTAGGTCAAGTCCCCCAAAATTCTCAAATCCCCAACTGTGTCGTGCTCCTGCTCGCGCCCGTCCTCGTAATCGTAATCGTAATCGTATATCGAATAGGCCCACGGCTCAAGGATTTCAAGAACCAAAATCCAACCGTCAATTTCCCTTCATACCTCGCACATCAACCCGCGAACCTTGCATGAGGCTGAAATTCGCACGGCCGTTCGAGTACGATGGCGATTGGATTCGCGAAAAAGAAAGGCAAGGTACTCTTTCACTCATGACATTGAACGAACAAATCGCGGTTGTGCCGCTGTTCCGCGGACTGAGGCCGGAACAATGCCAAACCTTGGCCAATATCGCCATCGAGAAGACCTACGCGAAAGGCCAGAATATCTTCGTCGAAGGAGCGGACGCAGCGGGGTTTTATGTGCTTGTGTCGGGCCGGGTCAAGGTCTATAAACTTTCACCGGAAGGCAAGGAGCAGATCCTGCATGTCATCGAGCCGCACGATGCCTTTGGCGAGGCCGCCGTGTTCGCCGGACACCGATTTCCGGCCCACGCCGACGCCATGGAAGCCTCGAAAACTCTGTTCTTTCCCCGGCATGCTTTTCTGGCGATCGTCGAACGGCACCCCTCGCTCGCGCTGAACATGCTGGCCTACCTTTCACGCCGCCTTCACCGGTTCGCAAACCTGATCGAAAGTCTCTCCTTGAAAGAAGTGCCCGGACGCCTCGCCGCGCATCTCCTTTATCTCAGCGAACGGCAGGACGACCGCGACGAACTCCTCCTCGACCTGTCGAAAGTGCAACTCGCGAGCCTCCTGGGAACGATTCCAGAGACCCTGTCCCGCGTGCTGGCCAAGATGGCCCGCGAAGGCCTCATCGAGGTCCAAGAAGGCCGCCACATCCGCCTGCTCGACCGCGAAAGCCTCGAGGAACTCGCCACCGGCGAACGCCGCCTCGGCGCGGGGATGTAAAACAGGCTGTCAAGCCTGTCTTTGCCGACAAAAGATCCCCCACCGGTGAGCGCAGTCATCCCGTGCACGATCCAAGTCGAGGTTCCCATTCGCGGGGTTGATCGGCTGCACGGCGGTTTGCTACGTTGCCAACGGCCCGCGATACGCGGGGAAATCATTATGCGAGACCGAAATTCTGCTGTCGCCGCGGGGAGAGCCGTGGCCGAGAAATAATCGAAGAGATAAGGACTTAAAGGACTTCAAGGCCCGTAAACTCGCGGGGAAATCTCTTGTGTCTGTGGCGTCCTTTTCGCTTGGCGCTTGTCCGGGCGGCAGCCCCACAACCGGATTGAATAATTGAATATCAGAAGGAGAAGCCGCGACGTGACTGCCATTCTTGCCGCGACGTTGTTGTTCGGCGCCGCGATGCCGGGCGCCGATGAGTACTTGGACGCGCGTGAAGCCGAACGCGCGGGACGGTATGCCGAGGCGATCAATCTCTATGCAACCTGTGCCGGAAAGCCGGGGCCGCTGGCGGCGTATGCCCGGGTGAAAACGGCGTTTTGCCGGGCCGCATCGGGCGATTGGGACGGTGCCGTCGAAGCCTATCGCACACTTCTTACCGGAACGACAGACGGGCCGTGGCGGCGGATGGCGCGCATCTATCTGGCGGATGCGCTGGCCAGACGCAAGGCCTTCGAGGAAGCCGCCAAGGAATATGCCGCAGCACTCGATTTCCAACCGAAGCCGTGGTGGGTACAGTCCCACGAGCGCATGGCGGCCGATGTGTATATCGAATGTCCCGCCCTGCGCGACGTCGGCTATGGGTATTACCGCAACGTGACGGCCACGACGCGTCTGCGCGCGCCGAGACTGGAAGCCGCGGAACGGCTTGCGCAATCCCCGGAAAAGGCGGACCTTCTGGCGGCTGCGCGGGGCTACATTAAAACGGGCGAATTCCGGCCCGCGCTGCCCCTGCTGTTGCGCACCGCGCCCACGGGCCTCGACTGGACCGCATGGCTGGCGAGTCTCGGTTCAAAGACAATGCCGCCGGGTGAAACGGAATTGAACCGGATATCGGCGCTGCCGGAAGACAGCGCGTTTTCGACGTGGACGCGCGAATGGCTTTATTACATTGCGCGATCCCAGGCGGCGGGGGGCAACCTGATTGCCGCGGAAGCGGCCTGCGGCCAACTGGTTCGGCGATTTCCGCAGACCGACGAGGCGTCCGACGCCCTTTGGGCGTTTGCGCTTCGCCTCGCAAAATCCGACGAAATCTCGCGGGCCATGGCGTGGTACCGGCGGCTGAACGAGACGAATCCCGATCATTCCCGCGCGGACGACGCCCTGTTTGCCGTGTTGGAATTGCAACGCAAGGATTCGGACGCGCAGGCAATGACCCGGACATGCCGCATGCTTGCCGAACGCCATCCGGACAGCGCGCTTCTGGCCAAGGCATGGTACTGGACCGGACTTGCGCTGGAAAAGGCCGGCGACAAAAAAGGCGCCAACGACGCCTTCGCAAAAGCCGCAGCGTCCGGTCCGGGCGACTTCTACGCGCACCGGGCGCTTGCGCGCCTGCCCGGCGACCGGGGAAGGATCGTACCGGTGAATGGATCCGCGCCATTCCTGCGCGCGATACCCACGCCGGGCGATCCCCTGCCGACCCTCAAGCCCGTCATTCTCGAATCCCCCCGGTTTCGGCGCATCGCGTTCTTCGCCGAACACGGCCTGGAAGAGGCGGAATGGGAGGCGCTCGCGCTGCTGCCGCTGCTGGACAAGGATCCCGCCGCGCCCGCGATCTACGCGATGCTGGGCCAAGCGGGCCTCGCCTACACAGCGATGAATGTCGCGGAAGCATACAAGTGGGGCGAGAACGGGACGGAGAAATCGCCGGCCCGATGGCGCGTCCTGTATCCGCGCGCCTTCTGGCCGCGCGTGTGCGAGATCGCGAAGGAAGACGGCCTCGATCCCTACCTGATCCTTGCCGTGGCCCGGCAGGAAAGCACCTTCCGGCCCGCGTTGACGTCGCATGCGGGCGCATCGGGCGTCATGCAAATCATGCCGGCCACCGCGCGGCATCTCACGGGGTCCGAATCCGATTTCGATGCCGCCATGGCGGACCGGCTCGAAAATCCCGTCCATTCCCTGCGGTTGGGCGCGCGATACTTGAAACGGATGCTCGAACGGTGGGATGGAAACGTGGTCTATGCCTTGGCCTCCTACAACGCCGGTCCCGGCAACTGTTCCAAGTGGAAAAAAAATATGGGCGACGTTCCCCTCGAAACCTTCATCGAGTCCATCCCCTTCGACGAAACCCGCGATTATGTCAAAAAAGTCCTCGCGAATTACGCCGCATACCTTTCGCTGTACGATGCTTCATGATCCAAGTCCTTTGACCGGTTTGACCCCGCGACGGGTATCTCACTATGATTGCCGCATTCCGGCAATCTGTTTTACAAGGAGTAAGCACATGCGCAAGATAGAATGGGATGAGAGTCTTTCCATCGGCGTGCCGTTGATTGACGAACAGCACAAGACGTGGATCAAGTGCCTGGCGGATGTTTCATCGGCCGTCGAGTTGGTTCAGGGGCCGCAGCGCATCGCGGAAGCGCTCGGTTTTCTGCTCGACTACACGCGGACGCATTTCGCAACGGAAGAGAAGGCGATGGAGGACAATCAGTACGCCGGGCTTGCCGATCATCGCGCGAAGCATGAACAACTCAAGAAGACGCTGGCCGACCTGGAAGAGGAATACAAGGAGGAAGGCGCTACGCACATCCTCGCCGAGTCGGTCGGCAACTTCATGGCCAACTGGCTCGTGACCCACATCAAGGAAGTGGATCTCACGTTCGGGGCGTTCCTCCGAGAAAAAGGCGTCGTTCTGGCCCTATAGGATACGTTTCCCCGCCTTGAGCCTTATTTGATCACAAGCACTTCGTGGATGTCGTTCACCACGAGATGGACGATGTTGCCGTCCGCATGAACCTGTGTACGCGGGTCGAGCGCCTGTGCGCGGGTGAAGGGGCGGCGGACAATAATCCGCGCGGCGTACATGGGCGCGTCTTCGATGAGCGAAGGCAGCACGTAGGGACGATCTTTCGACGGCGTGCATTGCGGCGGCGACTGGTAGCCGATCAAATGGACGTACAGCGCCTCGTTGTTTGCGTCTTCCATGATGACCGATTCGACGTTTTGTGGCGCCGACACCTCGACCACGTGTTCGGGATGCAAGTAACGGATCACATTGCGCAGCAACGCGCGCGCCTCGGGAATGGGATGCTCGCTTGCACACGCAAAGTCCGGCGCGCCGGCGATGCACACGACCTTCCCTTTGCCAACGGCGTTCACAAGCAAAGCCGGGCCGACGGGACGGTCGGCGGAATTGGGCTGATAAACGGGTTCCTCCCCTTTCTGTTGGCGCACGGTCCGATGAGGCCGGAGCAGTTCGCCCACGGCCATCGCCGTGGTGGGGGTAAATGCCGCGCCGGGCCCTTCGACAAGGAACGGCCAGTCGGTGGGAAAACCCGCGCGCAGTGCTTCGGGCGCATCGGCGGGAAAGCGCACGAAATTGTCGGTCGTCGAAAGCCGTTCGACAAGCCGCGCGCCAGACAACGATTCGATGGGCGGATGATCGAGCGGTTCGCCCATCGGCCCGAAAAGTCCGGTGTGGCCCGTGATAATCAGATTTCCGCCCTGTTCCACGTAGTCGCGCAACCATCCGATTTCACGTTCCGACAGGATCGGCACGTTCGGCAGAAGCACGACTGGAAACCGGCGCAACGTGTCCGCCGTCACGTTTTCGTCGAGAATGACGCCGAAAGGGATATGTTCATAAACCATGGCCTTGTGTGCGCCGTTGAAGGCCTGCTGGTACTTCGACGGCGTCTCGCGGCCGTACCAGTCGCGGCTGCGCGCCGAGTAGTAAATGCCCACCTCGGGCAATTGCGGATGGCCGAAATAGGCCACCTTGTTCCTAGCTTCCGCGAAGGCCTTTCCAATGCGATTATAGGCGACCGGATCGAGCCAGCCGTCGTAGCCGGTCTTGTCCACCACCGTTACCTGCGCGCCGTGCGACCGCAGCGTCAGGATTTCCCAGCGCAGATCGTTGAGCGGCCGGCAGGTGTTGTCGTGATAAATGCGGGCGTGGCGTGAAATGGCCACTTGGTAGCGCTTGCCGGGCGTGGCCGCCGCGAGGAATTCCGCAGTCGCGCTCACGCCGAGGGCGCCGAATCCCCAGACGCCCGTCTCGGCGGTCACGAAATCGGCATTGATTGCATGTTGGACCGGCCGTTGGCCCACTTCCCATGAAAACGGTGGGTAGCCGTGGTAGTTGTAGTCAACGGTTGCGTTGGGGTTCCGTTCGCGGATGTAGGCCAGCAACTCCTTCTCGAAACGCTGGCTGCTGTTGCAGCGGAAATCGAGCATCTTGTCCCATGCGGCGTCCCACGTCACGCCCGACGGCATCGGCATGCCGTATTCCGTCTCAAAAAGTTTCCGGCAGTTCGCGCACCAGCAGCCGTACGGCGGGCCAAATCCCTGATCGAGCATGTCTATATGAAATCCCGCGATGCCGTATTCGAGCATTTCCGCCGCGACCTGCTTCGCGTGTTCGATGTAGCCGCTGTTGAGACAGATGCGGTCGATCGGTTTTCCGTCCTTGTCGGCCATCTTGAATTCGGGATGATCCCGCAACGGATATCCGTTGCCCTGCACGACGCAGTAGGCGATGATCGGAAGCCCAAGCGGGGCCGCCGCTTCCACGGACTCCCGAAGCACGTCGCGATCCCCAAGTCCGGGGCATTTCGGCGCAACCTTCGAGTCGTAATACGCAAATTCGCTGTCTTTGGCCCAGATGACCACATATTCGCAATCGGCCGCGGCGGCTTTTTCCACGATATCCCTTCCGTTGAATATTGCGGCATAGGCTTTGTCCGTCGGATCGAAACCATACTGTGCGCCGGTCGGACCGGTTTCGATGCCCACATTCAGGCGTTCGAACCAACGCCCGCCTGTCCCCTCCGCCCCGGCGACGTTTCCTTGGAAAAATGCGCCCAAAATTGTCACGGCGAGAATCCCTGTCCTTGTTGCCTTTTTCATGACCGCCTCCGTTGTAATGGGATGGGTATCGGATCCGCATCGGATCCGGCGCCCGATCCTTGGCACAAGATCCCTTGTACCAATCGCCCGGGCGGCATTACAACTTTTGCCCGTTCCGCCTTGCGGGACGCGCCATTCTTCATAACCGGGTTGCCGAAAAACGCAAGGTTTCGGCAAAGGTGGACCCGATAATCTGTTCCTTGAAACGCGATCAAGACGCTTTTGTTCACATGTCCACACGCCAAGAGTATTCGGGGCGGCAAGGGCTTGTGTTATAATGAAATTGAGCAGGCTGGACGGCCGCGCCGCCTTCGGGCGGTGAGGAAAGTCCGAGCTCCGCAGGGCAGGACGCTTCGTAACGCGAAGGCGGGGAAACCCGACGGAAAGTGGCACAGAAAAATACACAGCCTACGTCCCGGCATGCCGGGACCGGCAATGGTGAAAAGGTGCGGTAAGAGCGCACCAGCGGTCTGGCGACAGGCCGGCTGGCAAAACTCCCGTCCGGAGCAATTCCAAATAGGGGAGCCATGGAGTGGCCCGCTCCGCTCCCGGGTAGGAAGCTAGAGGCGTGCGGCGACGTACGTCCCAGAGGAATGGCCGTCTCGGAATCCTCGCGGATTCTACGACAGAACTCGGCTTACAGGCCTGCTCGTTTTTTACGCCGGCGCTTATTTGCCCCGCACCATCGCAAGGAGATCCATCGTGTGGGTGGATTTTGCGCTTTGTTCGACCTGGCCGGCGTAACGCGCATACAGGCCCTTGGCCTCTTCGGCGCTTTGACGGAACAGGTTTTTCACGTCATCCATGCTCAGTTTTCTGCCGGATGCGTAATATTTTTTCGCGGCCATGCCAAGCCCGTAGGTGGTCGCGAACGTTATGGTCGCGCCCGTCGCGGTTCCCGCCATTCCCCCCATCATGCGCCCGCCCGCCTTGCGGGCCAGCGATCCAAGGAATTTGCGCGCCATGTCCTCCACTATTTGCGACGTCATCCCCACGCCCAGCACAGCAAGGAATTCCTTTACGTGGCCACTGTCCAGTTGATAGCCATACCGCGCGCCAATCGTGTAGACGAGCCGCATTTGAAGCGGCAGAATGGCTAGGGTGGACAAGGATTTCGGCAACAATTCGAGACCCGCCAGCAGTATCGCCTGATTGAGAATGGTTTGATCGATCTCGGCATCCTCGGGAACCGGCTTGTCCGGTTGAAGGGGTTGAGGAAGCGAGGCGGACTCGACGACGGGAACCGGCGGCATCGCCGAGGCGGCCATGGCGAAATCCTCCGCTTGCGATTGGATTTCCGCGGCCTCCGGCGAAGGAATGCCCAAGACCCCCTTCAGATTGTCGAGAAACTCCTTTTCCCGCGGCGTTGTCGCCCCGTCGGCATCGCAAATGCACACGGCCATTTCAAACGCGAACATTCGCATTTCCGGGCTGGACAACGCCCCGGCTTCATCGGCCAGCGTGGTTTTCCGCAACAAGACGCGTTGCACCACGGCCGCGGAAGACTCAAGCCCCACGCTTTGGAAAATTTCCCTCAATTGGGCGTGTTCGACATCGCTCTTGCCGCCATCGGCCATCGCCGCCATCAAACAAATGGCCGCTATCGCTTCCTTTTCCTTTTCCTGCATGGATTCTTCCTTTCGGTTAGAATGTCTGGGCTTCAAGCCCAAGAATCTTGGCCATTTTCATTCAAGGGGCTTCTCATGTCAAAGTCATTGCCTTGTTTTCCGGGCTTAAAAACGCAATTCATACCCTATGCAGAGGTGCGGCTCCAGAGGGTGGCGTTCGATAATTTCGAAGCGTCGGCGGATGGCCGGCCAGTTCTCGACCGCGCAGGCGCCGTATAGATACTCGACTCCAACCGCCTGCTGAAGCAATCCCTCCGCAATGTCCGCGGGCGGTTTCATGCGAAACCGGTAATGGCGGCCGATTTCCGCCAGTCCGATCCGCTGATAGAACCGTTGCGCCTTGCGGTCCTGCGTCCAGTACTCCAGCCGGTGGAATCCTTTGCGTAGGGCGTCCTCGACGGTGGCGTCCATCAGGCGGCAGCCGAGACGATGACCCGCATATTCCGGAAGACGCCCAAATTCAAGGACGTACCCACCGGGGGAATCCTTGAGAAAACAGAATTCGCCCGGCTCGTTTTCATATTGGGCATCCGTAAGGCCGGCAATGCGCCCTTCGACGACGGCGACCAGCCGGGTGCTTTGATGGCCCTCGTATTTCGGCCGTTCCTGGATGGTGTAATTCCACGCATGCGAAATGCTCAGGATAACCGCATGAACGCGCATCCATTCGCTTTCGTCTTCATCATGGTATTCGCGAATCACAATCTCCACGCGACAATGTTCCTCCCGGCGTTGTTGTGTCCCCGTCTTCCATGCGTGCCGCCAACTCCAGGTACTCGGAAGCCTTCTCGTGCATCCCCATTTTCCGCAGCAACGCGGCCAAATCCCGGTAATTGACCGCCATGCGCGGATCGCGTTCGATGGCCGACTTGAGATGCCGCAGGGCGGCCAGATCATCTCCCTCGATTACGGCCTGAGCGGCCCGCCGGTTCAGGCTCAAGGAGGCCCGCGACGCATCCGGGCGATTGTCACCGGCTTTACGCCGCTTCGATACAAAGATCCTCCGGTTGGTTTCCATCAGCGCGCGCCATTCCTCGTCCGTCATGCCCATGCCGTGAAAGGTCCGGCTGCCAAAATGAAACACAAACGCTTCCTCGGCAATGCACAACCGATACCCCGCGTCCATGACGCGGCAGCCGTAATCGTCGTCCTCGTAGTTACCGATGCCGAAGGATTCGTCGAATAAGCCCACGGTCTCGAATGCCTCCCTGCGAATCAGCAGGCAAAATCCGACCAGACGGGAGACGTCCCGCAATCGCCCGGCGTTCCGGGCGGCCCATTCGTCCGCAAATGCGTTGATTTCGTCCATCGAGGCAAACGAAAGCCCGTCAATCTGCTGATCGCCCGAAACGCAATTGCTTCGCGGCCCCACCATGCCGATATTCTCGGCGCTTTCAAGGGCGTTTGCCAGCCGTCCCAGCCAACCCATCGGAACGAGCGTGTCGTTGTTGAGCAACAACACATGTCCTTCCGCATGCGCTAGGCCGAGATTCACCCCGCCGGCAAAACCAAGGTTTTTCTCCGCATGAATAACCGTTGCGCCGGGCACGGAATCGAAATACTCGCCCACCCCGTCGGTTGAGCCGTTGTCCACCAGAATCAGACGGTAAGGCCTATCCTGCGTGTGGGCGAAAATCGAGGCGATGCACCGCCGGCAAAAAGCCACTTCATTGAAGGCCGGAATAATGATGGAGATCGGCGGCGGCATGATCAGCCCATTCTTTCGCCGGGAATCGGACGGCTCCATCGCGAGGGCCAAATCCACGGAATGGGCCGGAGTTTATAGGCAAGCACGATGTCAATCGTCCCTTCGCCCGTAGCCACCCGCACCCAACGCCCGGAGGCAAGCACCGTGCCCGGCGGCGCCTCGACGGGCGCCGGATTCGCCTTGGCCATACTTACGAGGATTTCACGGCCCTGGAACATAAATCGCGCCAGCGCGCCCTGCTTGAACACGCGAACAATGCGTTCGATGTGAACCGCCGGCTGGGTCCAATCAATTTTCGACAAAGCCGGATCGAGTGGCTTGTCGTAGGTCGCGGCGGCGTGATTCTGCGGAACCCCTTGCAGGCCTTCCTGTTCGACGCGATCCATGATGTCCACGACATGCTCTCCGGCCAGCGCGCAGGCGTTGTTGTAGACGCTGGCGGGCGTGTCTTGATCCGTTACGGGGTAGGCGTATTGGGCGATGATGTCGCCGGTGTCAATGCCTTCGTCCATGATGTGAAACGTGACGCCCGATTCGGTTTCGCCCTGAAGAATCACCGCCGCGAACGGATTGGGCCCCCGGTGCCGGGGGAGCATCGAGGAATGGCAGTTCACACAACCGATTTTCGGCAGGGAAAGTATGATCGGCTTGAAAATGATGCCGAATCCCCCCACCAGAATCACATCCGGCGCCAGCGCGCGCAGGGGGGCAAGCGATTCGTCCACCAGTCGTTCGAGCCACAGCACGGGGATGCGATTGCGCGCGGCCAGACCGATCATGGTCGAGTGGGCGGCCAGCGCCACGCTTTGCGCGGCCATCACGCGGCGCCTGAATCCCCGCGTCCGGCGCCCGTCCTGCAGGACGGCGACCACCTCGTGATTCGATTCGAGCAACGGCGCCATCAGGCTCCAACCCAGCCGCCCGCTTCCTGCTATCGCTATGCGCATGGGAGATTACTCCATGAATTCGCGATGCCATACAAACAGCATCAGCAACGCCCAGAATTGCCGCCGGGCATAGACGTTGTGCGTGGCCATGCGCATGATTTGTTCAACATAGGGCCAGCGGAACAGGCCGGTGGCCTCGACGCGTTCCGAGGTGACGATGGCCCGCGCCGCCTCGTCTATCACGCGATAGGCCGGGCCGCTCTGCGGCATTTTGAAATCGCGCCGTGCCCGCATGCGGATGCGTCCCGGCAGCAGCCCCTTCATGGCCTGCCGCAACAGGGGTTTGCTGCGCACGCCGAACTTGACCTCGGGGGGCACCGTGATTGCAAAGTCAACGAACGCGTCGTTCAGGTACGGATACGCCAGTGTTGCGCCGTGCGCCGCAAAGATCCGGTCACATTTCGCGAGCAGCAAGTCCGGCAACGCCACGTTCAGATTGAGCGACAATATGTCCCGCGAAAGGCTCTTGCCCTGGAACAATGGGCGAAGCGCCGAGGCGGATCCCCCTTTCTCGTGGATGGCCGCCTGCATCGCGTCGGTGTAGAGCGCGTTCCGTTCCGCATGATCGAATACGGCTACCGCCGCAAAGTACATCTCAAGACTATCCGACAGCGACCGGAGATAACGCTCGCTTCGCCGCACGAAGGCGTTCGGCGGAAGGACCGGCGCCATGCCCTGCAGGAGATCCATGGGAATAAGTCGTTCCGCGCTTCGCGCTTTCTGCATGAAATGATATCGGGGATAACCGCCCAGCATTTCGTCGGCCCCATGGCCGCTTGCCCAAACCGGGGCCATCTTGCCGGCCTGTTCCGCAATCATCCACAACGGAAAGACCGACGGATCCGCGATGGGTTCGTCGAGATGATACGCCACGCGGCCCATGACCGATTCCGTCAGGGATCGCCCCCGCGCGACATGAAGATCAAGCCCAAGCAGCCGGGCGCTTTCCTTGGCTCGCCAGAGTTCGTCCTGCCAAGTCCCTTTCAACGAAACAAAGAGCGGGCGTGGACGTCCGGGGTGAACCGCGGCCAGCGACGCGCAATCAATCCCCGCCGACCACAGCATGGCGTCCGTATCTGCCCCGGCCACGGCCTCGCGAAGACGTTCGCACACTTCCCGGGCGGCCTCGCCGCGATCAATGGCGACGATCTCCGCCGCAAAAGCCGAAAACGGCGTTTCTTTGACGTGTCCATCCTGGAAGACGAGCACATGGCCCGGTTTGACGCGATATACGCCTTGGATGATTGTTTCAGGGCCCGGCACACATCGCAGCGTCAGGTAGCGATCCACGCTGGCAAGGTTCAGCCGTTTCGATATCACGCCCGGCGCCAGCAACGCCTTCAATTCCGACGCAAATAACAGCGCCTTGCCGTCCATGGCATAGTAGAGCGGCTTGATGCCGAGCCGGTCGCGCAGCAACCACCACGTGCGTACCGAGTATCCCAGGTCGAGAACGGCTGGCGCGGAAGCATGCGCCTTGGGATGCGGAATTTGAACCACCGCGGCAAAGGCGCCAAGCAAATGCAATTCATCGGGACGTTGGGCCGCAAGAACCTGTCGCCATAATCCGGCCGGGTCGAGCGCCGCGCCCTTCTTGTCGCGGGGCTGGCCGTCAACCAACGCAAGACCGTCCGCGTACACATCCGTGCCGGCGACCACAAAATGGT
This sequence comes from Candidatus Hydrogenedentota bacterium, assembly GCA_035450225.1. NCBI lineage: Bacteria > Pseudomonadati > Candidatus Hydrogenedentota > Candidatus Hydrogenedentota bacterium. Next base: position 255 of record DAOTMJ010000060.1, on the reverse strand, counting down.
CCGATTCGATCATCCGCGCGCATTCGCCGCGGTGTCCAAGCGCGCGCGCCATCGCGCGAACCGTCTCGCGATCTGAACGTCCGAGCATGCCGCAAAGTGCGCCCATCAGAAAACCTCGCCCATCATGTCCATTGGAATCGTCAATTCAGAAGACCTTCTTGGTATCCAGGAGCAACGTCACCGGCCCGTCATTGATCAGCCGGACTTCCATATATGCGCCAAACGATCCCTCGGCCACAACCAAACCGTGCGCCC
>DAOTMJ010000059.1 GCA_035450225.1 Candidatus Hydrogenedentota bacterium | reverse complement strand
CACATGGGAAAGAATCATACCAGAATTCCGCAGCGGTATGGAAACGAAAACTTCAGGCTTCAGGGAGTTGCGGAGTCCGGTGTTAGGGGTACGGCAACGGCTTTTTCATCGCGGATGAGCAGGATAATGTCCCGGCCCGTGGCCTTGTGCTTCGAGATGCTCAGGACCCTGTGCTTAGGGGGCGCAACGTACTTGCCCTTGTAGGATCGTGCCGCCTCGACATCATCGAACACCTCGATATTGATGTTGTCGTAGGCGGCATATTGTTCGTGCAGGGATTGCCCCAGTGCGATCAGATCTTCATCGGAACTACCGGGGGGCACCACGCCGATCATGCCTTTTAGCGAGGCGCCTTTCCTATTTTCGGTTTCCAATTCTTCCGGTGATCGCCCCCATTCCTCGATGACTTCAAACGCGAATGGCTTCGGTTCGGCGGATTTTTCGGGCATTGCCCTTGCCTCTGGAATCGGCGCGGATTGATTGTCGGCATCCGGTTTTTCCGGTTGCTTGTTGTCGGTTTCCTCTTGGTTCTCTGACGCTTTAGGAGACGGATACAATCCTTCCAGCAAAGCCCGATCAGGCATGGGGACCGGCGGCAGGGGCTGTCCGGTCATTCCGGACAACTCGCGCACTTCCCGCCGCAGGCGATCGTTTTCCGCGCGAAGCCGGGCCCATTCACCCCCGGCCAGCGAATCCACCATTTGTTGCAGGCGTAACACATCGGCCCGGAGCGCGCGCACTTCGTCGAGTAGCGCCGCTTGATTGTCCGGGGCGACATCCCGCGCGTCTTCCATCGCCGGTTCGGAACGCGACGGCGCCTGTGCGGGCTTTTCCTCCGTCCAGCCGTTTGTTGCGGCCAGAATGGCCATCCCGGCCGGAATCAAGAGGGTTCGTACGCGGTATCTCATACGATACAAACCGGCCGCCATCGCCGGCGTTTCCGAATGACTCAACATGTCCCGCCGTCCGATCGTTTCATTCGTTGTTCCACCGCTTTTCTTTTCCGAGTTCCGTGAACACATTCGACAGAACGGTTCATGGCTCCGAATTTCGATCCGGCATGGGCATTGGCCGATCATCCGAATTGAAATTCGGCGTTAGGTCTTCTATTGCGAGAAAAAGTCACATAATCGCTGGTGTGTGCGGCAATTGGAGACCATTGACACTCGAATAATGCCGTATTATAACCGATCGGGTCTTATATGCCGTAATTCCGGCCAATAATCGAATAGGGCGGATGGTTCCCCGGCATGAATAAATCGAGAATGGGTGCGTTGACTGGATGAACAGCAGCCGGTAGTATAGGCGCAGGTTCGGATTGCGGAAAACGGGTATGCCGCCCGTTTCTCAAGACGGTTTTCCGATGGTGGATGCAATGACATGGCATTGACTCCGGAACAACGCGACTGGTTGCGGCTGACGATGGTGCCGGGCGTCGGCACGACCCATTTTATTCAGTTGTTGTCGCGGTTTCACAATCCCGGCAATGTCCTGCGGGCGCCGCGCGGATCCGTTGAAGAGGTGGTGGGAAAATCGCTGGCGGAACGTATTGCGCAATATGCCGATTCGGTGGATGTGGACGCGCAGGAGCGGCAGATGGACGCGCTGGGCGTGAGGCTGCTTACGCTCGAAGACCCGGATTATCCCGTTCGCCTCGCGGAAATCTACGATCCGCCGTTGGTTTTGTTCGTGCGGGGCGATTTGCGAAGTTCCGATGAGCATTGCGTCGCCATAGTAGGAACGCGGCGCGCCACGCCCTATGGATTGCGCGTGGCGGAAAACCTTGGCCGCGACTTGGCCGCGCGCGGCATTACCGTCGTCAGCGGCCTGGCGAACGGGATTGATTCGGCGGCCCATCGCGGCGCAATCGAGGCGGGCGGGCGGACCATTGCCGTGCTGGGATGCGGGGTTGACGTGGTCTATCCGCCGCAAAACGCGGACCTGATGAAGCGAATTGCGGAACACGGCTGCGTCCTGTCGCAATTCGTGATGGGCATGAAACCGTCCGCGGGCCATTTCCCGTACCGCAATCGCATCATCAGCGGCTTGACGCTGGGCACGGTCGTGGTCGAGGCGCCGGCGAGCAGCGGGGCGCTCATCACGGCGCGGCAGGCCGCCGAACAAGGCCGCGAAGTGTTTGCCGTGCCGGGACCGATCGGTGTCCACACGAGCGAGGGACCACACGCCCTGATTCGCGACGGTGCAAAATTGGTGGAGACCGTCGAGGACATCCTGGTCGAACTGGAACTGCCCATGCAGGTCCGGCAGACACCGGCCACGCCGGCCGCGCAAATCCCCGAACCGGCCGGCGAACTCCCGCCGTTGAAGGCGCGGACGCCCGCTTCCGCGCCTGTGCCGCCGCCGCAACCCGTCACAAGCCCGGTCGAGAAAGATATTCTGGCGGCGTTGTCGCCGAACGGATCGTTTGTGGACGAAATCGCGGCCGCGTGCCGCATTTCCATCTCGGAAGCCTTAAGCACGCTGACGATGCTGGAGTTACGGGGGCTGGTGCGTCAATTCAGCGGCAAACGGTTTGCGCGCGCATGAACGCGGTTTTGTATGGCTTGGCCGAACGAATTAGACGAAACGAAGCGATCCCGCTGCCGGTGGCCGCGTTGCTAACCGCTGCGACTCCCATTGTCCGGGCGGGGATGTGGCTGCGTCGTCGTCGCCGAATTGTCCATGTGGATGCAAACGTGATCAGCGTGGGTAATCTGACGGCCGGCGGGACGGGCAAGACGCCGCTGGTCGTCGAACGCGCGCGGCGGGAACTGGCGCAAGGACGGAAAGTCGCCGTCTTGACGCGCGGATACGGCAGTGCGCCGGTAACAAATCCCGTTGCGGCCGATGAGAACGGCCCGGACGATCCCTTTGCGTTGATGGGAGACGAGGCGGCGCTTCTGATCCAAAAAATCCCGGGAATTGTCGTTGTAAAATGTGTGGATCGCGTTGCTGCGGCGAACGCGGCCGTCGAACGCCATGGATGCGACACGCTGATCCTGGAGGATGGCTTCCAATATGTCCGGCTGGCGCGCAACGAGGATATCGTGGTGATTGACGCGCGCAATCCGTTTGGCAATGGCCGCCTGATACCGCGCGGTATATTGCGCGAACCGATGGCAGCCTTGCGTCGCGCCACGCATGTCGTGGTGACGCGATGCGATCAGGCGTCCAACCTGGAGAGTCTGTGTGCCCAAATTCGCACAATCTGTCCGAACATTCCGGTTCGAACGACGCGCCATGCGCCGGCGCATTGCCGGCGAGTCGGCGACGGCAAGACGTTTCCCCTTGACATGCTGCGTGAAGGGCCCATCCGGGCGGCCTGCGCCATTGGCGCGCCGGAAGCGTTTTTCGACACGCTCGCATCGCTTGGCGCGACCGTGACGGAGCGTCTTGCGTTTCCCGATCATGCGGGGATTCCCGAATCGGCGTTGGACGGGCCGCTGCCGGTCGTGGTAACTGAAAAGGATGCCGTCCGCATGAGGCGGGCGCCGGATCATGTGTTTGCCCTTTCCATCGAATTGGAGGATTGGCCGCTATCATGAACTCGCGCATGGTTACGGTGGGGATGATCGTACTGCTTTTTGCTGCGGGAGCAGCCGTGATTTTTTGGGGAACCCGCGAACCGGCGCCGTTGCCGCCCGCGCCCGTTGTGATCAAGCCCGCCGAAACCGCCGAGACAAAGGTCCCTGCGGTATCCCCGCCGCCTCCCGCGCAGACCGCCGGTAAACGCCCCGTTCTTCCGCGAGAAACGCCCCGGATGCTCAAAGAGGTTCCTGCCGTGGAGGGAATGGTTTCCAATCGGACCGGCGCGCTCATCGCGGGCGCATCCATCCACATGGGAACGGCCGAATCGCCTGAAATCGCCCGAACAGGTCCGGATGGACGTTTTACGTTGGGCGAGGCCCCTGAAGCGGGGTGCAAACTGACGATTACGCATCCGGACTATCTGCCGCGCACGGTGGCCTTCACGCCCGGCCCCAAAAAACCGGCGCAACTCGCCATTACGCTGAGCGCGGGAGGCGAAATTACGGGAACCGTCCTGCGGGGCGGACGCCCGGAACCCCATGCGCGTCTCTATCTCGATGGCGTCGAACGGACGCAAACCGACGCGGAAGGCCGGTATGCGATCAGCGGCTTGGTGTCCGGTTCGTTTTTGCTTCATCTTGAACTGGCTGACAGCGTTTCCGAGGGCGCGCCGCCGCCCGCGCCCTGGTTTTCACGGAATGTCGAGGTCGTCGAGGACGAGCCGTCCACCGCCGATTTTCACCTTCCCGCTTGCGACGGGATTGTGGAAGGATTCGTGTTTTTCGAGGGACGCCCGCTGGCCCAAGCAGGCATTGGGGTACAGGTGGCATGCAACCTTGGCAACTACAATGTCAGTGTGGAAACTGCCGCGGATGGCAGTTATCACGTGGCCGGTTTACCCGACGGTTCGGCAACGGTTCAGGCTTCCGTCCAACTTGCGAACGGCGTGGCGCGTTACAAGTCCGCCCGGTTCGAGCTGCAAGCGCATGAAACTGTCCGTCAGGATTTCGACTTTCCCATGGCCGGAAGGGTACAGGGCGAGGTGCGCGGATTGCACGAGGGTGAACAGGCCAGTGTACTCGCGTTGCGCGGAGCGCCGCAGTCCCTTTCCGCCATGACGGCCGAACAGATGTTGAAACTGCACGAATTTGTCGTGGCCAATGAGGAAGTGGCCTCCGACGGGTCGTTTGCGTTCGAGGCGATCGATCCCGGCGACTATGTGTTCATGGTGACCGCCGGGCAGCCGGGCAGCGCCGAATTTCGCTCCGGATACCAGCCGGCCAACGTCGTAGCCGGCGCCGATGTCTCGGTGCGAATCATTTTGCGATAAGCGTAGACGGAAAAGTGGTATAATTCAATGGGCAGGTTTGTGGTTGATCGAATTTCCGGGAGGAAATGAGACGATGTCTGTGACGGTTGGCATGTTGTTCGTGGCCGGTTTGAGTCTTTTCGTGAGTGGATCCGCTTCCCCTCCCCCGGTTCCCGAGATTATCGGCCATGTAATCAAGGCAACGATTCCCGATAGACCTTATTCAGTCACAATCGAGCAAACGATGACCCGCCAGGGAAAACCGCCCGTCAAGACCCGGTTTGACGCCAAATGGAACGCCGAGAAAGGCCTGGTCATACAGCCGGATTCCGTGAAGGTAATCGCGCCGTCCGAAACGCCGGAAGAAACCGGTTCCGATGTCCAGATGGGCATAGATGTCGCCAAATATTTGCGCGACATGCTGAAATGGCCGGATGTAACGGTTGCCGAAGATTCCAAAGACGGGAAGTCTTGCTGGCGTTTAAGCGGCACAGATCCGCGCGGGCCGGCGTGCCGGCTTTGGGTTGACGCGGACCGTTGGTGTGTGACTCATCTGGCCTTGGATATTCAGGGAAAACGTTTCGCGGAAGCCGTATTCGAGTACCGGCGCGTGAATTCGATAGCGCCGGCCACGGATGGGCAGACCGAAGGATATTGGCTGTTTTCAACCGTAACCGTTCATCATGCCCTTGATGGCACGCGCATTATGCAGGAGTTTGCAGAATACGTGTTTGAAAAACCCTGAGTTTTACGGGATGTCCGAAGTGCGGGAAGGAAAGGCATTATGGGTAATCGGCGTGTAAAGGCGGGATTGTTGGTATTGGCCCTTGCGATATCCGGGGCGTTTTCGTCGGACGCCATTCAACTGACCCAAGCCCATGATCCCCTGCTGCTCAACGTGGGCTTTTCAGGCTGGAGTTACGACACGGGTTGGATGGGCGCGGGTAGTTCCGTGGCGGCGTATATCCGGCTTTGGGCCGGCGTGGGGGGGACGGTGCTGAATTTCAGTGCGTCCGGCGCGGGCAAGTTTCTGCATCCGGTCGCGGTGGATACCGGTTCACTGTGGTTCGAAGGGACCACCGGTTCGGCATCGCAGGACATCGGCATCGAGTTTCATGGCCAGTACAAGATTGTCGTTTTCGGGCAGGAATTTATCGGGAATTTGCCGTATGTGCCGAATACGGATATCCGCCTTTCCGATTCGGAGTCGTTTACGCCCTATCTGCCCGCCGAGAATATCGTTCTTACGGATACAATCCAAAACGTGCCGCTGTATGTTTATCCGGTGGGGGTGGCGGGCGTGTTTTCCGCGAACATCGGCGTCAGTGTGACAGCGGGGGATCGCATCGAAATCGATCCCAAGACCTTGAATACGGACAAGGGGACGTTTACCGTGGACGGGCAGCAGATTGATGTGTCCGCGCCCTATTCGACGGTGACGGTTAGCGATATTCATGAGATGATTGGAATCAATCCCACGATGACTATCCGTCCGAATGCCGTGGTAGGGATAACGGTCGGTCCGTTCACATACAACATAGACATTCCGACGTACACCTTCAGCGTGCCGCTTGCCGGTCTGTTGCAACCCGAATATCCGACCACGCCGTCGCGCAGCCTGACCTTCAATCTCCCGCCTGTCATTCAGTCGTTTTCCATCAACAACGATGCGCCGCTTACCATGGGCCGCATGGTCAACCTGATTAGCTCGGTATCGAACGGTCCCTTGCAATGGATGGCCAGCGAGAATCCTGATTTTACGGACGCGGTTTGGCAACCCTATACGTGGCAGGCCTCTTTTATGTTGCAACCCGTTGACGGCGACCGGACGGTTTATTTCCGTGTCCGCAATGCCAATGGCGTCTCGGAGACGGCAAGCGACTCGATCCGGATGGATCGTACGCCGCCAACTGTCGTTCCGCTCATCACGTCGGATACGACGCCGCCCTTGAACGGAACCGTGCTCTTTTCGACGGCCACGGTATCCGTTTCCGTCGGCGGGCAGGTGCGCAGCGCCGTGAACGACGGCTTGGGGAATTGGACGCTGGCGGACAATTCGCTTGCGCCGGTGGCGCAGGGCATCCATGAGGTGACTGTAACCGTCACCGATGCGATCGGCAATTCGCTGGTGGATGCCACTGTGAACGAATTGACGATTGACACGACGCCGCCGGGGGTCACGGTCAATTATTTGCGCACGAACAATCATACGCCGCGATTGACCGGAACCGTTTCGGACAACATGGGGATTCTATCGGTGGCCGTGAGCGTCGGCGGCCATACTTACCCGGCCACTATCGTGGCCGGCGCATGGACCGCCGATGTCGCCGATTTCCTTCCGGACGGCATTTATACCGTCCAGGCGCTTGCGACGGATATCGCCTACAATACCACGCAGGGCACGAACGAATTGCGGATTGATTCCAGCGCGATCGGCGTTACGGTGGATGCGTTGGTCACGAATGATACGACGCCCCCGCTTTCCGGAACGGTTGACGATCCCGAAGCCACCGTGACGGTTACGGTCGCGAGTGCGACTTATCCGGCCGCGAATCACGGCAACGGGACATGGTCGGTGCCGGATAACACGATTACGCCTCTGGCCGACGGGACGTACAACGTGGCGGCGGCCGCGTCGAATCCCTACGGTCAGAGCGGGGCCGACGGCACCACGAACGAGTTGCGAATAGACAGCACGCCGCCGACCGTTACGGTCTCGGCGCTTCTGACGAACGACACGACGCCGCGACTGGCGGGCACGGTCGTGGACGCCTCGCCGACCAGCGTCGAAGTGGTGGTGGCGGGCCAGAATCTGACCGCGACGATCAACGGCACGGCGTGGACGGCGGATGTGCTTGTGCCGCTTGCGGACGGCACATACAACGTACTGGCGACAGCGACCGATGAACTGGGCAACACCGGCGCCGACACATCGAACAAGGAACTGAAGATTGACACGGTGGCGCCGGAAGTCACGGTGGACGCGCTGACCACAAACGATCAGACGCCTCCGTTGTCCGGCACGGTCAACGATTCGGGCGCGACGATCTGGGTTACCGTGGGAACGCAAACGTTCAAGGCCACCAATCTATATGGGGAGAACCGCTGGATACTGGCGGACAATACGCTGGCCACGCAAAGCGAAGGTTCGCATGAAGTCGAAGTCACGGCCATCGATCCGGCGGGGAATGCGGGATACGACGCGACTCATTACGAACTGCTCATAGACACGGTTGCGCCGACGGCGGAGATTTCCGTGATTCCGGCCAGCCCAACGGGCTTGGACGCGATTCAATTCCGGGTCGTCTTCAGCGAACCGGTTGCGCCCACGTTCACGCAACCGTCGGCGGCGGGATCGCTGGCCGCGGGTGCGTCCGTGGATATCGGCGGGGCCGATCCCGAGTACGTGGTGACGGTGTTTCCGCAAAATCCCGATGCGGACGGCACGATAGGCATAGTCATCGCTTCGGGCGCGGTGCGGGATCCGGCGGGCAATTATTATGCGGGCGGCGCTTCATCGCTTTGCGCCGTGCAGAACTGGTGCGGTTTTACGACGCAACCGCAAAACCGTCGTTTGTATTTCGGCGATTCCTGCACCTTTACCGCCCTTGCGGGGTGCGGCACGGGCGCAAATCTATCTTATCAGTGGAAATGGGACAACGGCGCCAAGGCGGTCCAGGATGGACCGGCAACGTCTTCGTGGACCCTGTTTCCCGTTACCCCGGGCCATCGGGGCGAATACTGGTGTGTGGCCCGCTACGACACCGAGGATTATGCGACTGAACGCGCCACGCTCGATGTACGGGATCATCTTGTCATTACGATGCAGCCGCAGGGCGCCACGATGGACGCGGGCGGTTCGTATACATTTTCCGTTACGACGGAGGGCGGCTACGCGCCCCTGCGGTATGTCTGGAAACGCAATGGAATTCCGGTTCCCGGCGGCACGGGCGCCTCGCTCGAACTAACACCGCTCGGCGCCGAACATTCCGGCGTGTATTCGGTGGAAGTTTCCGACGACCATCTCGATGTCCAAGTGAGTTCGTCGGCGACGCTTCAGGTAAATCTTCCCGTTCCCGGCCCGGCGCGGCCTTGGATCATTTCAGCGGCTCTTGCATGCGTCATGGCGGGGGTTTGGGCGCTTCGGCGCGGACGCGGCCTGCGCCGCCCGCGAGCATGATGACTGATGCGTGAAGCGACCGGGGCCGTTCACCGGATACTTTCGGAAACGCGGCGTGAAATTGCGAAGGTCATCATCGGACAGGGCGAGGTTGTGGATCGCGCCCTGATCGCGATATTCGCGGGACGCCATGCGTTGATTGAAGGTGTGCCGGGCGTGGCCAAAACATTGCTCGTGCGGACGCTGGCCCAGTTGCTCGGCTGCCCGTTTCAGCGGATTCAATTCACGCCGGACCTTTCGCCGGCGGACATTGTCGGGACCAACGCGTTCAATCCCCGGACGAGCGAGTTTACGCTGATACACGGACCCATCTTTACGACCTTTCTTCTCGCCGACGAGATCAACCGCGCTCCGGCAAAAACACAGTCGGCGCTGCTCCAAGCCATGCAGGAGCGCCAAGTCACCATTGACCGCCAAACCTATGCCCTGTCTCCCAATTTCACCGTATTCGCGACCCAGAATCCGATCGAATCCGAGGGGACATACCCGCTACCTGAAGCGCAAAAAGACCGGTTCCTGATCAAAATCCACATGGGTTATCCCAACGAAGACGACGAGCGCATGCTCGCGGAGCGCACGCTGACGAAAAATGCGCCCGAGGCCTTGCTTGAACGCGGGGAGGTTCAACCTGTCCTGACATCGGATCGCTTGGCGGAATTGCGCGAGTCCTTGGGGGCCATTGAGGTGTGCCCGGAAATCGTCCGGTACGCGGTGGCGCTTGTGCGCCTGACGCGCAACCACGCGGCGATCAGCGTGGGCGCCGGACCGCGTGCGACGCAGGCGCTGTTGTTGTCTAGCCGCGTGCATGCCGCCCTCCATGGACGGGGCCATGTCGTTCCCAGCGATATCAGGGCCATGGCGATGGCCTGTCTCGAACATCGCCTGATCCTGAAACCGGATTTCGTGGCCAAGGGTCTGACCTGCGCCGAAGCCGTCAACCACGTCCTTCAGAGCGTGCCCGCGCCCACGGTGAAAAGCGAAGAGTAACGCTTCAAGGCGGGACGGGAATCGTCATTGAAATGGGAGTATGAAATGGACACGTTGTTTCGCTGCGTAAAAGGCGGATTCCATCGGGAAGAACTCAAACTGTACCTAACGGCGGTATCCGTTTATTTCTGGGGATTGATTTTCCTGGCGTGGCTCAGTTTTCCCGCCGATCACAAGTTTTCGATCATGACGCACACCTTCAGTTTTCTGGGGAGTTTCGAGGCCAAACACAATCCGCAATGGTGGTGGATCTTTTCGATTGCGATGGTGTCGTGGGGGATTTTGATGGTCCCGCTGGTCTTTTACTACCATCGCCGCTTTGTCGCCATTTCACGGGGAGGCGCCGTTACGGGCACTCTTCTACTGCTGCTGGGATGCGCCGGCATCAGCATGGTCGGAATCTTTCCCGATGCCAGCCCCGTGCTTTTCGGGTCGGTGCGCTGGACGGATATCCATGAAAAAGCCGCGCTGATGGTGGCGGCCGGATTCATCTTCGGATTGTCCTGCCACGGCGTTTTGTTGCTGAAAGATCGCTTCTTCATGGCAAACAATCCGCACGGTCTGCGATTCGATCACGGAAAACTGTTCTGGCCGTATTTAATGTGGTCTTCGGTGCTGGCGGTATCCGCGTATTTTCTCATCCGCTGGGAGTTCGTGTATCCGCAATGGAAGGCGGCGGCCATGGCGGAAGGACGGGATATCGGCAGTTCGTGGAGCGCGTCGTTGGGCACCCGGTATTCCTTTCCCCTTTGGGAACAGGCCATGATCTACACGCTTTACATTTTCTTGGTCTGGTTTGCCCTTGTATTGCCGGCGAATTCCGTTCCAACCTCGTCAAGCCCTGGATCCTCGCCGGCGCGAGCGCGGACGGCTGCTGCGCGCGGAGCGTCCCGCCGCGAAGGCAAATCGTGACGGTGAAGTGCGGCAAGCCGGACAACATGGGCCGGACACATAGCCTGTCTTACGATATCTCGGCCACGTTTTCGACTATCGTGTGATAGTCATGCGCGCTCAGCACCGTATCGTACAAACCGATATCCTCGCCTTCGTGCTTGTTGATCCCGGTGTAACTCAAACTGGAATCCTCATAGCGTTTGGTGTTCAATTTGCGGGTGGGTGAAATAAAAACGGCCGCCAACCCGAAGGCTGGCGGCCGTTTTGGCCGCGTTTTGTCCTAGCTGCGTTTGCGCAGGCGCGCGACGGCGGCGCAGAGGCAAGCGCCCATCAGCGCGGCGATGCCGAATGCGCCGGTTGCCGGCAGCGCCGGTTCGGGCATAACGGAAACTTCAGCCTCTTCGCTGACGACGAATTCAGAGCCACACGTCACCGTGACGCGATAGATGCCGGCGTCTTCCGGAGTGGCGGCGAGACGCGCGAGCGCGCCCGAATTCTCGCCGGAAATGGGCTGGCCGTCCTTGGTCCATGTGAACGTGTAGTCGGTCGAGACGCCGCCGCTCGCCAGCACGCTCAGGGAGAACGGTTTGCCCACTTGCACCGACACGTTGTCCGGCTGTTTCACGATCGTCAGCGGGCCGCCCGGCGATGCCGTGCCGGTCAGGGTCAGGCGGGCGGTAACCGACGTCAGCGTCGATCCGGCCTGGCTCTTGGTGAAAGCCAGTTGATCGCGGATGACGCAATAGTAAAGCCCTTGGCTGGGAGCTTGGGCGTTGGCGATCGTGAGCGTTGGGCCTGTGCCGACCACCGGATCCGTTCCAGTGGCGTATTTCCTGAACCACTGGTAATCAAGTTCGGGCGCGCCTCCAATGACGTTGACCGAGAAGGAGTAATCCGAACCCACAGGACCCGTCTGGTGGGCAGGCTGGCCTTCGGCCTTGAGCAGGGGCGGCCGGTATACTTTCAATTCAACCGGATCGGACGTATAGACGCCCGTGGGGCTGGCATAGGTGGGTTTCAATTGGTAAAGCGGACCGTCGCCGGTTCCGACGTCGCGGACCTTGACCGTGTATACACCGGTGTCGGAGAGCGCCAACGGGCTGAGGTTGTACGTCGGCGAATTCACCGGTAGCAGCAATCCGTCGCGGAACCATTGATAGGTGATGGGTCCCACGCCGCCGGAAACCGTCACGGAAAGTTCCGGCGTGTGGGGATCGCCCTTATGGAACACTCCGCCCTGCGGGGGCGTGACTATGGTAAGGGGATTTCCCACCAACAGCGGGGCCGGCACCGATGAGACGATCTGGCTGCCGTCCGTTATCGTTGCGAAGTAATAGCCCGCTTCATCGCCGGTGTTGATGTCCACGGTGAGCGTTGAGAGGAACACAACACCGTCCACATAGGACATATCGCGCGGAGGCGCCACCGATACCGCGCCATTGCCGGCCGCATCCACGGCGCGGAACCATTCGCAGATCAGCGGCTGACCCGGTTCGCCGCCGCTTGCCAACACTTCGAAGGTCTTCGGATCACCGCCTATCAGGCGGCCGCCGCCTACCGGCTGGTCCGCCTCGTTGATGATGATCGGCGTGTTGGTGACCGTGACAACGGTCTTCGGCGTAAAGGCGTACCCTTGCGCGACGCAATTGTCGCTGATCACGCAGTGGTATTCGCCCGAGTCGCCGGGCACGGGATCCATCTGGGCATTTTCAATCACCAGGCGCTGGGTGACGGCCGTGGGATTGACGGCTTCGGAAATCGCCACGTTGTCCTTGTACCACTGGTAAGTGTACTGGGCGAAATACTCCGTGTCGGGGATTACGAAGGGTTCGGGATTCGCCACGTTGCCGCCCGCGGGCCGTACCGACAGCGTTATCGTGCCGCCCAGCAGAACCGACATGTACTGGTTTGGCTGGGTGTAGTAATACAGCACACGAAGCCGTGCCGAGGGGGAATATTCGGAATACGACGCCGAACCGCCCGGATAGGTGAGCGTGTTGGTGACCTTGCAGCGGTACTGGGCCGGATCGGTTGTGTTGTTGGCCGCAGACTTGCTGTAGGTCAGGCCCGTGGCGCCCAACAAGTCGGACCAGCCGGCGCCGTTGTTCCGCTGCCATTGATACGACAGCGTGCCCTGCGAAACCGATGCATTTACCGAGAAGGAAAATGGATCGTTGAGCCGGACACAGCGGTCCTGGGGTTGACCCGGCGCGAACGAGATGATCGGCGCGGGCACATCCACGGTGTACATGGATGATTCCTTCATGCCCGTGCCGCAACCGGTCTCCACCGAGAACTTGTAATAGCGGAAGCGCAGGAAGTCAACGTCAATGCCGAACGTGTACTGTCCATTGCCTGTGTTGTACGAACCGCTGACGCTGTTGGTGATTTCCGTCCATGGATCGGTGGGGGTGTTTCGCTGATAGGCGCGGAAGCGGTAATTGTCCGCTCCAGTGCGGGTGTGATCCACGTCAATCACAAAATTCATCGTGCCGAGGAAGGTCGGCGAGGCCGGTTGGGCCGGCCAACTTTGGATGATGATTTCCGGAAAGTCGGCGGCTTCGGCCTCGAACCATTTCCCGCGGTTGGGACTCGCGGCGAACGAGGCGCGGTTGGTCGTGCCGTCGCCGTTCAAATCGCCGGTGGACGCCAGGCGGGCCGTCTGGCACGGATACGTGCCGCATTGGAAGTTGGAGATGGCGTCGTTGAGCGCGGCGCACATGTCCGAACCGTAGATGGTCACACGGCCCTTTACGAGCGTGCCCGGCTTGTTGATGTCCACGTTGATGACCTGGTTGGTGCAGCCGGTCATCATGTAGTAGGCTTTTGCATCGCCGAGGCTCGGCCCTTGCGCTGCCTTTGCTTCCGCGAAGAGGTCCATCAACTCCGCCTCGGTCATGTTCTTTTCCATCGCCTTTTTGCCGATGCCTTCCAGCAGTTTCGGGATGAGGTTCTGGACCACGCCCAGGCAGAGGTTGCCGAAGAGGCCGCGGTACCAGTTGATGGTCCGTTCGTCACCGATCGTCATACAGACGGCGGCCAGATTCTGCATGCAGTCTTCCAAGTCGTAAATGACCGGAGCGCCCGTCGAGTCGTAGATCTGCGGATTGCGCGGATCCAGCGCCTCGCGCAGGATACCGTCATCGCCCGGAGGGAACTTGTTCGACCACAGGCTCGGGATGTCCACGGGGAAGCCCATCAGGAAATTGGTCATGCCCGTCGAAACCGCCGGCACCAGTAGATCGATGTTACTCAGTTCGAATCCGGATACGCTGACGCGGTCAATGTGCACATAGAGATTCTGAATCGTCAATTCGACGTTTCGCACCTGGTTTTTGGACAGGTTGAACGCCGATTTGATGTTCGGAATGATGCTCGGATTGATCGAGTTCAGGGGCGGAGTGCAGGTTGCGTCGGTGTTGACCAGCGTTTCGACCATCGAGAAATGATCCACGGTCACGATACCGTTGCCGCCGTGAATGGCCAAGGTCAAATCGTATCCGATGAACCCCGGCTGGCCCTGCACGCGTTGATAGACCGGGGAGCTGCCGGCGCTCCACGTGTCAACGCCGTTCGTCGTGAACAGGGTGGACAAGTCCGCTTTGAAATCGAGCAGCAATTTGTCGAAATCGGGCGCTCCCTGCGCTTGGGCGTGTCCCGCGGCCAGCAGAAGGCCCATGGCCAGCAGCATCAGCGCACGGTGGCGCCATTTTGCCCGCCGTCCGAGCGCCCATGCCGCCATGCCGGCGACCAATGCGACGAGAATCCCGATGCCCCAACGCGTCGTCGCGGGCACTTCGCTGCCGAACGACAAAAGCGCCGAAGAGGAAACCGTGCCGCCGATGAAACTCACTTCGACGGAATACCGTCCGGCATCGGCCGCCGTCAACGGTCCGGCGATGTAACTGGGCGCATTGGGCGCGTCCGGAATGACCACATCGTCTTTCTTCCATGTGTATCGCACGTCCAATCCTCCTGTGGACTCCAAGGTGAACGTATGCGTCAATCCTATGATGGCGTTCGGAACGTCTTCCAAGCCTTTAAGAATGACAAAGGGCGCCGCCACGCGTCCCTTGGCCTCGCGGGACATGAGTTCGGAGAGCACCGTTTCGCCGTTCATGTCGCGCACGCGGCATTGGAAAAGTTCCTCGCCGGCCGTCGGTTCGGACAAGGTGAGCACGTTCGTTGTGGCGCCCGGAATCGGAATAAGCGATTTTCCTATCGGTGAAACCCTGAACCACTGGTAATCAACCGTGCCGCGCGCGTCCGACGTGACGACTTCCATCGTCAGGTCGTTAGCCGTCGTGTCCGTATAGGCGAAGACGTCTTCGGGTTCGCGCGCGATGGCAAACGGCAACAACGACAATTGGGCCACGTCGGAGTACATGGAACTGCCGAGTGGTTCCGTGATTAGCACCCGATAGTAGCCCGCGGTAGCTGCGCTTGCCGTCAACATGTATTTGGGTCCGTTGGGGGGCGGCGGGTTTGGAACAACCCATGTGCCGCTTTCCAAGGGGCCGGTGTTGAACTCCCACTGATAATCCAAGTCTCGAAGGCCGACGGGCGTGTCCACCGCCAGAAGGAACGGTTCGCCGACGCGCAGTTCCTGGCTTTGGGGTTGCATCCGGATTGAAAGTGTTTCGAAAACGCTGACATCGAAACTGTTCGTGGCAACGCTTGGCGCCGCCGAGCACCCCTCTTCCACACCGTCATGAAGGACGCAGCGGTAGGTGCCGCTGTCGGCCAGTTGCGCGTTTACAAGCCGCAATTGATTGTCCTCGATTACGAAGTTGCCCGGATTGCCCGCCAGGTTTTCCCATGTTTCGCTTACCGGATTGAGGCGTTGCCATTCATAGTTGAATGTTCCGAAGCCGGTGTAGGCGCTGGCGTTGCCGCCGGTACCCGTCACAATTACCGGATCGGAATCCGCGCCCACCCGGATATTGATGGGGGCCATTTCCGACGTGACGACGATGGGAATGTTCGTGTACGTAAGAATGGCAGGGCCCACCAAGGCTTGCTGGGTGTTGTCCGTTATGATGCAGCGATAACGTTCGGGAGCGGGCGGAAGCACGCAGCCGATATAGAACTGGATCTGATAGGTGTTCGAATTGGGCCCCATGTAATTTTCCCAATTGCCGGTCAGGGAATTGAATATTTGCCACTGATAAGCGGGGGGACCATCGCTCTTGCTTACGAAGACGGTCAGCGATACCGTGGTGTTCGGCGTCACCGGCCGCGATTGAAGGGCGGACACCTCCAGATTTCCACCGAGCGCCACGTTGGTCACATTGCTGGCCACCGTCGTGGTGAAGATGCTGCCTTCGGACATGCTTCCCGGAACCGTGGAGCCGGGCTCGGGAGGAATCAACTCGGCGCTGCTGTTGTCGCCGACCCGAATGACGACTTCTTCGGCGACGCCCGGTCCATGGTTGCGAATGTAAATCTGATCATATCCGTCATAGACGCCCGACATACGGATCAACTCGACTTTGCGGGTGTGGGGGAATTGCCCGACCACTTCGTCCCGGTTCCAGAAACCGCCCTCGACGTCGTTGAGATACCCTTCCGTCGCGGCCTTGGGATACGGGATGCCCGGATTGTTGCGCAATTCGCCGATAATCGGGTGCGATGTGTCATTGTCGAATGAATTGAGGCCTTTAATGGCGGTTGGATTCGTCGTTGTGCCTTTGTTGATGGAAATGTTGGCAAACGACGGGTTGTTGTCAATCAACAATTGCTGCGACATGTTCGATATGCGGCTGAAGAAACCGTTGCGCCGCGGCGCTGTCGCGCCGTTGACGTTGTCACAGACGACCGTGGTATCGCTGTTCACGAAAATGATCGAACCTTGCAGTTTGATCATGCCCGGCAGGCCGATGCCGCCTTGGGCGCCGTCACCGCCGGTGCCGCCGGCGCCGCCGGCGCCGCCGTCGCCGCCCCGTCCGCCGTTTCCGCCGTTTCCGCCCTTGCCGAGCAGGCCGGCCATTTCAGATCCCAAGGCGCTTGCGACAAGGGACGGCAATTGGGTCGTGCCGCCGGCGCCGCCGGTACCGCCATCCCTTCCAGGAACAGCGGCTTGGCCGGGTGTGCCCGGGTTGCCGGCGCTGCCGGTCGTGGGACCGGTCGCCGAAACGTCGAAGGTCGGCGTTCCCACAATGCGCAGATTGCCTCGTGCGGCCAAAATGAACGAGCCACCGCCGGCGCCGCCATAACCACCGCTGCCGCCGCTGCCGCCCGTTCCGCCCGTTCCGCCGCTGCCGCCGGCGCCGCCGCCGCCACCTTGGCTGGCGTTGCCGCCCGCCGTGGACTGGCCGCCGCCAAGTCCGCGATACGCGCCGGATCCCGCGCCGCCGGACCCGCCGGATGCGTTGCCAAAGGTGCCCGCGGATTGGCCGTTTCCGCCATTGCTGGCTGCAACGCCAGGAGCGCCGCCGGACGCGCCGCCGCCGGACGCGCCGCCGCCGCCGCCGGACCCGGAAATGGAACCCGCGCCGATGATACTTAAAATGGCGTCAATACCCCAGCCCAGCCAACCGCTGCCGCCTACATCGGATCCCGCGCCGCCGCCGCCGCCGCCGCCGCCGGACCCGCCGCCGCCGCCGCCGCCGCCCGCGCCACCGCCGCCGCCCGCGCCGCCGCCGCCGCCGCCGCCACCCGCGCCGGCGACCAGATTAAGCGTGTTTGCCAGCGTCGTATTGCTATATTCTGCAGTGCCGCCGGGGTTGCCCGGTTGGCCGAGGCCGCCATCGTTGCCGGGGCCGCCCGAATTGCCGGAATTGCTGGTCCCGCTTGCGCCGCCCACACCCACCTTGACCCAAATGGGAATATTGATTGTGCCAAAAATGCCCAGATCAACCGGTACTTTGATATCCACACGGTTGCCGATTGTGCCGCCGATGGCGCTGGAAGTCTGAGCGCCGCCGGTACCGCGCGTGCCGCCGTCAAGACCATCGCCACGCAATCCTCCGCTGCCGCCCGCGCCGGGAAGGGTGCCCCCGAAACCGGCAACGCCCGAACTGCCGTTGCCGCCGTTGTACAAACCGGGATAACCGGCCGAACCCGGATTCCCGTCCGTGCCGGCGCTTCCCCGGCCGCCCGGGCCGCCGGTGCTGTTTCCGCCGGCATCATCCCCGCCGCCACCGCCGCCGCCACCGGACCCGCCGACGCCACCGACACCGCCCGCGCCGCCCGCGCCGCCTGCACTGCCGCTGCCGCCGCTGCCGCCCGAGCCGCCACCGAGATTTCCGGCCGGCACCAACACGGAAGCGCCCCAAACCATGTCATTGGCCGACACAATGGATAGTGGTCGGCTGCCGGCAACTGTTACCGTGACACCGTCGGGCACATCGATATAATCAAAGTAAAACACGGCAACCTCGCCCATGCCGTAATCTTGGGCGACGCCGGTATAGGTCGTTGTGCCGTTGACGGTCAAGGTGGGCGCTATGCCGGTGCTTCGCGTGTTGATGGACACGCTGTTGCCCGGCGCAAGCACCAGCGTGCCCAAACTGGGAACGCCGGGATTTCGGTACAGATCGTCGAGCGTTGCGCCATGGGCAAATCCCATGCACGCGACCATGGCCAGGATGAACGCAGCCCTTGCGCCCCACCCCACGCCCGATCGCACCGTTGTGTTTGATTTGGCGAACGAGATCTTCATGGTTCCAATTCTCCCTTCAGACCACTACACTATGCCTCAATTCAGCCGGCACGGCCGGCCTTTTTCCCAACTGTTTAGTTATTTTATCCGGACGCTTTTTCCGCCCTGGAAAACCGTAAACCCCAACACCCCATTTCTCAGGTATGCACTTTCGGCTGGAAATGAGCGTCGAACACTTTAAACTGCCGCGGATTTCTCCTCGCATGGCCCTACCCACACTCTCTCTTATCTAATCGTACACCAAAGCGGGGGAATTGTCAAGCCAATTGCCGATTTCCGCCAAAGCGGCTTGACCGTTGGAAAAAAGGCGGGCGTGGCAATGCGTTTTCATTCCATTTCCACTCAAAATGAGAAGGGATTCGGCAACCAATTTTCTAGGGTGATAAAATGCTTGACAGAAACCGGTGACCTGAGTTAGTATGTCATCAGACCCGGATGGTCGAATGGTGTAAAATGTCGTATTCGGCATTTGGGCCAAAAAGCGAGGAGTGGAGGCTAAATTGGTTTGTAGCCATCGCTAAGGTCTGATTGACGCCGTGAGGAGATAACTCGTACCAGCGGGAGAATGGGTTATAGCGTGTGAGGCCGGGCAAGGCCGCGCGCGTGGATGTGCTGATTTAGGCATTAGGAAGTGCTGGATTCGTTTTCTGCAACAGGAGAGGATTGAGGCATGAAACACTATCGGCGAATTGAACGAGTGGACGGATATGTCCGCGCAGGTGTCGCGCTGGTCGCGCTGGCGGCATTGTCCGTCGCATTATTGTCGAATGCTGCGTATGCAGACATCTATGACAGTAATGGCGCATTGGGCGATCTCGTGTTGACCACGGGCACCTTGACCATCAACACCGGCGATGGGGTCGCGTTGCCCACGATGTCGGGCGCGGTCACGAAAACGGGTGAAATAGACACCAGCGCCGGAGCGCCCGGCGTGGCGGTCTTTCGGTTCGCCAATGTCAATGTGACTAACGGCGTGACCATTGTAACCCAAGGCAGCCTGCCCTGTTCGATTGTCGCCAGCGGCGACATGTACTGGGGCGCCAGCTTCAGCGCATCCGCTGTTGGCGCTTCGCCGCGTCTTGGCGGCGGCGCGGGCGGTAAAGGCGGCGATGGCGGCGCGGGCGGCGCGGGCGGCAAGGGCGGTCGTGGCGGCCGTGGCGGCGACGGCGGCGTAGGCGGTTCCGGCGGCACCAAACTCGATGGCGCCAGCGGCAGAGGTGCTGACGGCGGCATTGGCCAACAAGGTGAGTATGCGCCCAACGACGATATCGAAGGTCCCACAAAGGGCGGAACGGGCGCGAGCGGTTCGGCCGGCGAGGTTGGCCAAGTTGGTTTTGGCGGTGACGGGAATGGGGGTGTCGGTGGCGCGGCTGGTAATAACTTGAATGGTTCCGCAGGCGGTCAAGGCGGCGGTAAAGGCGATGGCGGCCAAGGCGGCGATGCCCAAATGACAGTGGGGGTCGGTGGCGATGCGGGCGGCATTACCGGTCAAAATGGAGGAGATGGCCTGAAAGGCAATAATGGCTTGAACGGCGGCAACGGCGGCTATTCGCCGACCTTCGGTCCCGGCAAAGCGGGTGGAAATGCCGGCCGGGCCATTTACGCGAATCTTGCCTCGCTTGCCAATTCGCTGACGCTTGTGGCCGGTAACGGCGGCGGCGGCGGCGGCGGCGGCGGCGGTGGCGGCGGCGGTGGCGGCGGCGGTGGCGGCGGCGGCGGCGGCGGTTCCGCGGGCGGCGGCGGCGGCGGCGCCGCGGAAGGCATAGCGGCCTATGCAACCGGCGGCGGTGGCGCGGGCGGCGGC